>NZ_JAVRCK010000033.1:0-83568 GCF_034530815.1 Nostoc sp. DedSLP03 | reverse complement strand
TTGGGCTGCTGATTTTATCACCCAGTCAGTTTAAAAGATGTTGGTAATGACAAGGTTTCAAAGGATGGGATGATGCCTTTGCCTCGGCGATAAATTTTCTGAAACTTTGGAAAGGCAAGAACGAACGTATAATACCAGCGATTACTGCACACGCTCCTTATACCGTCTCGCCAGAGCATCTGGTACAAGCTATTCAGGCTGCGCGTCATTACGATGTCCCGTTGACGATTCACCTGGCAGAGACACAAACTGAAGTTAAAGATGTTCAGCAGCGCTATAATGCAACCCCAGTGAAACATCTAGAAAATCTCGGTTTTCTGGAGCCGCGTGTATTTGCCGCACACGTTGTCTGGCCTAACGCAAGTGAAATCGCCTTGCTAGCCAAACGTGGTGTTGGTGTTATTCATAATCCTGACTCGAATTTGAAACTGGCTTCTGGCTTTGCGCCGATTCCGGCGATGCTGAAGGCAGGAGTTAAGATTGGTTTAGGTACGGATGGAGCCGCGTCGAACAACACTCTTGATATGTGGAAGGCAATTCGACTCACCGCCCTCATTCATAAAGGGACTACCCTTGACCCCACTGCTGTATCGGCTAAGACAGTTTTGCGTATGGCAACACTTGGTGGTGCAGAAGCACTTGGCTTATCAGATAAAATTGGTGCGATTAAGGTGGGACTTCAAGCAGACCTAATTCAAGTCCAGCTTAAAGAACCACACTTGCTCCCGCTTTACGATGTCATCTCCCATCTTGTTTATGCAGCAGATGCCCAAGATGTTGATACTGTGATTGTAAATGGGCAAGTTCTAATGGAAAAACGTCGGATGCTCACGATTGACACTGAGAGGATTCGCCGTGAAGCTACTTCCATTGCTCAGAGAATCAAAGCTCAATTCCGACCTTCTAATTGATAAATCTTAAGCTGCTCTGGGTCTAACTTAGAGCAGTTTTACTATTTCTCGCATTCCCCAAAAAATTAAATTTGGTTCTACAATCAAGCGTCCTGTAATTTCAGGATATAAAGTTCGCAGATAATTTAGTAATAAAGTGCGATCGCCCCCTTTAATTGCAATATTACCATTAGGAAATAATTGCAACCAGGCTTCAATAAAATATTTGATTCCAGCTAAGACTGTGTAAATTACTCCGCTTTGAATTGCTTCTTTAGTATTGAGAGCAAAACGTGCTGGTAGAGACGGAAAACTTTGCATTTCTACTAATGGTAATTGTCCTGTTTGTTGACCGAGAGTTGCAAATTGCAAGCTTAATCCTGGCAAAATTGCACCTCCAACTAGACACTTATTAGCATCCACAGCTGTAAAAGTTAGCGCTGTACCAGCATCAATTACCAACATCGGAAAACCCCAAGTTTTTGCCGCACCCCACAAAGCTAAAGCGCGGTCAACCCCTAGTGTGGGATAAACGCCTTTTAGTGGTATTTGGTCTAAAGTAATAAGGCGAACATTTGGGTAAGTTTGCCAAATAGCAGTTTGACTGGGAACTACTGAGGCGAGGAAAAGAGGGCAAGGGGGCAGAGAGACAAAAGCGCAAAGGGGTGGAGTATTTGTGAGAAAATTACTTTGTTGATGGGATGGAGAAATTGTCAGCAATAAATCATCTAGGGTTTGACATTCAGCTAGATGTTGGATGACAGACTCAGGAAAATAGTCGGTATCCCAAGCTGAGTAAAGTGTCTCGCCAATAAACAATGCCCAATGCAGCCGCGAATTACCAATTTCCAAGGCTAGCCAAATTTCCTCTCTGTGGCTCTGTGGTTTCACACTTTTAACTTTTTTAAGTCAACTATAGATTTTTTAATAAAAATTAACATTAAAGCCGTGTAACAATAAAAGAAGAGGAAGAAATACTCATTGTGTCAAGGAGGGAGTTATGGTAGCACTCACCGAAAAAACTGAAAAACGGCTCACCATACAGACTGTAGAGATTGCTCAAGAGACGACGGCTATTCGCTCTTTGGATTGGGATCGCGATCGCTTCGATATTGAGTTTGGTCTGCAAAACGGTACTACTTATAACTCGTTTCTCATTCGCGGGGAGCAGACTGCCTTAGTTGATACCTCCCATGAAAAGTTTCGTCAACTATACTTTGATACGCTTACTGGACTAATCAACCCAACAGAGATTGATTATTTAATTATCAGTCACACTGAACCAGACCATAGCGGTTTAGTTAAAGATTTGCTGCAAATGGCTCCAGAAATAACCGTTGTCGGTTCTAAAGTGGCGATTCAGTTTCTTGAGGATTTGGTACATCAGCCATTTAAGCGGCGGATTGTGAAAAATGGCGATCGCTTAGATTTGGGCAATGGTCATGAATTTGAATTCGTGATTGCCCCAAATTTACATTGGCCGGATACCATCTTCAGCTTTGACCACAAAACCAAAATTCTCTACACTTGCGATGCCTTTGGGTTGCACTATTGCTCAGATAGCACCTTTGATGAAGACTTGGCAGCGATCGAAGAAGACTTTCATTACTACTACGATTGCTTGATGGGGCCGAATGCCCGATCGGTTCTATCTGCCCTGAAGCGGATGGCGGAACTGAAAACCATCGACACGATCGCCACAGGGCACGGCCCATTATTATCTCACAATGTAGAAGAACTAGTTGGACGTTACCGCACTTGGAGCCAAAGCCAAACCAAGGCAGAAACAACAATTGGGATATTTTACGTTTCTGAATACGGATATAGCGATCGCCTCGCGCAAGCAATTGCCAACGGTATCGGTAAAACTGGTGTCGCCGTGGAAATTGTCGATTTGGGATCTGAAGTCGATTTACAAGAACTGCGGGAAGTAGTTAGCCGTTGTGCTGGACTAGTCGTTGGATTACCTCCGGCTTCCGGTGCTGCGAATATCCAAGCTACACTCAGCACAGTTTTAGGATCTGTCAAAGAAAAGCAAGCTATCGGCGTATTTGAAACTGGTGGTGGCGATGATGAGCCAATAGATCCTTTGGTAAGTAAATTCCGTAATTTGGGTTTGACAACAGTTTTTCCACCAATTCGGATTAAACAAACGCCCACAGAAAATACCTACAAGTTGTGTGAAGAAGCGGGTACAGACTTAGCTCAATGGGTAACACGCGATCGCAACATCAAAGCCATGAAATCCCTTGGTGCTGACTTAGATAAAGCATTAGGTAGAATCAGTGGCGGACTATATATTATTACTGCTAAAAAAGGCGATGTATCCAGTGCCATGCTAGCCTCCTGGGTTGCTCAAGCTAGCTTCAAACCTTTGGGATTCTCCATTGCAGTCGCCAAAGATCGGGCAATTGAATCACTTATGCAAGTAGGCGATCGCTTTGTCCTCAATGTCTTAGAAGAAGGCAATTTCCAACCATTAATGAAACACTTTTTGAAACGGTTCGCCCCTGGCGCAGATCGTTTTGAAGGTGTGAGAACTCAGCCAGCCGAAAATGGTGCGCCTATCCTCAACGATGCCCTCGCCTACATGGAGTGCGAAGTCATCAGCAGAATGGATTGCGGCGACCATTGGGGAGTATATAGCACGGTCTACGCTGGAGGAGTTTCTAAACCAGAAGCTTTGACTGCTGTGCATCACCGTAAAGTTGGCAACCACTACTAAAAAGTTAGGAGTTAAGAGTTAGGAGTTAGAAGTTAAAAATTAGGAGTTGTAGGGACGAGTTGGACAAAAAATATCGTCTGTACAACGGAAGTTAAAAAATTTAGATTAACGACTTTCTTCAACTCATAACTCATAACTTATAACTCATAACTCTTGTTTTACCTATGTCAAAAAACAAACCCCGTGACGTTCAAGTTTTCCCGATTGCGACAGATACGAGAATACTGCGATCGCGCAGTTGGTCAAGGCTGAGATTTGAAATTGAATATGCTCTTGCTAAGGGTACAACTGCTAATTCTTATTTAATCGAAAGCGATAAAACTGCCATCATCGATCCTCCAGGGGAAACCTTTACGCAAATTTATTTAGAAGCTTTACAGCAACGTTTCCATCTAGAAGATTTAGATTATGTAATTTTGGGACACGTAAATCCTAACCGGGCTGCAACTTTAAAAGCTTTGTTAGAAATTGCCCCGCAAATCACCTTTGTGTGTTCTAATCCAGGAGCGAGAAATTTACGTGCGGCGCTGGAAAATCCAGATTTGCAAATTCTTGTGATGCGCGGCGAAGAAACTCTAGATTTGGGTAATGGGCATAATTTACAATTTATTCCCACTCCCAATCCCCGCTATGCCGATCAACTTTGTACCTACGACCCGCAAACAGAAATTCTGTACACAAATAAGTTATTTGGGGCGCACGTTTGTGGAGATCAGGTATTTGATGAAGGCTGGGAAGTATATAACGAGGATCGGCGCTATTATTTTGATTGTCTGATGGCTCCCCACGCCCGTCAAGTTGAAACAGCGCTGGAGAAATTAGCTGATTTCCCCGTGCGAATGTATGGTACTGGACACGGGCCTTTGGTACGCTATGGCTTAATCGACCTGACCAAAGCTTATCGAGAATGGATTCAACAGCAAGCATCTGCTGACTTGACAGTGGCGTTAATTTATGCATCAGCTTACGGAAATACAGCCACATTAGCCCAAGCGATCGCTCGTGGGATCACGAAAGCTGGTGTTGCTGTAGAATCGATTAACTGCGAATTTACCGAACCAGAAGAAATCCGAGCGGCTGTGGAAAAAGCCGGTGGTTTCATCATCGGTTCTCCTACTCTGGGGGGTCATGCACCGACACCCGTACAAACAGCTTTAGGAATTGTGCTATCCACCGCTACTAACAATAAACTTGCTGGTGCTTTTGGTTCCTTTGGCTGGAGTGGGGAAGCGGTTGATTTAATTGAAAGTAAATTAAAAGATGCTGGCTATCGATTTGGTTTTGATACCATCCGCGTCAAATTCAAACCCGACGATGCCACCTTACAATTGTGTGAAGAAGCTGGAACCGACTTTGCCCAAGCATTGAAGAAAGCTAGAAAAGTGCGATCGCCAAGTCAACCTGCAACCAATGTAGAACAAGCAGTTGGTCGGATTGTCGGTTCTCTTTGCGTTCTCACAGCCAAAGAAGGCGATCGTTCCAGTGCCATGTTAGCTTCTTGGGTATCTCAAGCCAGCTTCAATCCACCTGGTTTAACCGTCGCTGTCGCCAAAGACCGCGCAGTAGAAACACTGACGCATACAGGAAACAAATTTGTCCTCAATATTCTGAAAGAGGGGAATCACTTGGGATTGATGAAGCACTTCCTCAAACCTTTTGGGCCAGGACAAGACCGATTTGCTGATGTCGCCGCCGAAGAAGCTGAAAGCGGTTCTCCCATACTTACGGATGCCTTAGCATATCTCGAATGTTCCGTACAAAACCGGATGGAGTCTGGCGACCACTGGCTGGTTTATGCGACTGTAGAGAATGGCAAATTGTTAGATACTGATGGCGTTACAGCTGTGCATCATCGCAAGTCGGCAACTCATTATTAATCAATCATCGCCAATTTCCGACCCCAGCCTATTTTTGCTAGTACAATTGTTTCCCTTCTCGCTTGCGGGGAGGGGTGATTTGCTAATGGGAATACTTGCTAAATATCAGATGATGTTTGATAGCGGATTTTCTTAGCTTTATGAAATAAAATTCTATAAGTACTGAAGTATTGTCCGAGGCTATTAATCTGAGGGCAGTTCATATTAAGAAGAAAAAATGCAAAGTGTGGCAGACTAGCAACTTTTTGCAAAAACTAACTCAACGCTCTGTGTTAAAAATTATTGCTATGACTTTACGTGAACTTGAAGATCAAGCACTGAGATTATCTGCTGAGGAGCGTTGGCAGTTAATCAATACATTGATGCGATCGCTCCAACCAAAACTTCAGCCAACGTCAAAGCCAAAGGGTTTAGCTGCAAGTTTAATCGGTATTGCCAAGACTGACACCCTGCCACCTACAGATGAAGAAGTAAAAGCCATGCTAGATGAGCGGTTGGTGCAAAAGTATCTGTAATGCGAGTTTTATTTGATACGAACGTTCTGCTGGATGCTTTGTTAGCGCGTGAACCTTTTGTGGCAGATGCTGCTTTTTTGCTACAGACAGTTGAATTGGGGCAAGTTGAAGGATTTATGTCGGCGACAACAGTTACGGATATACATTATTTGGTTGGACGCCAGACCAAAAGTACTGAAATTGCGATCGCCGCAGTGACTCAATTGTTAGCACTGATGGAAATTTGTGCAGTGGATCGCGATGTCCTAGAACAGGCGATCGCATTGAGGTTGACTGATTTTGAAGATGCGGTGCAAGTAGCGTCTGCGATGAAGTTGGGGCTGGAGGCGATTGTTACTCGTGATGTAGATGGATTCACAGGTTCGCCGATTCCAGTACTGTCACCGAAAGAGATGAGAAATCAGTTGATGTAGCAGAATGCTTGAAAAGTTCGGGGGAAGGTAAGACTTAAGCACAATAAATCTCCAACCCCCTTAAAAATTTTTCTCTTAATTCGTGGCTATTTGCTAAAGCTGTAGATTTGTTGCGTCTTTAAGCGATCGCTAATCGATGAAGGCAGTGTACCATCGGCGAATGTCTGCCGATCTAGTTGGACTTGTAAATTACTTAAAGGATCGCAACCAGAAGATATCAAAAATTCTAGTTTCTGGATGTAAGGCACAGTTGCTAGGTTATCCAGAATTTGAAAGATTGCCTGTATGTAAGGATGACCACTCTGCTGATACCAATCACAGCTAGCAACTTTTGGTTGATCGAAACCCAAGTGTACAGTTAAAGATGGTTCGTCAAATAGAGCGATCGCTAAGGGACGCGCTTCTTCCTGCAATAATAGATCGTTACTTTTTGCTAAGTGTCGCAGTTTTTCTAAGCGTTCATAACGTTCCGTCACAGCTTCCGGGTCATCTTGCCAGTGGATTGCTACTGTCACCAGATAAGTTTGTAACAGCATGTGACCCAGCTTTTTCGCTTTTGTCGCTAGATAATAGGAATTGTAGTCGTTTGCCTCAATTAACAATGGCACGCGATCGACTACTTCCAGCCCATAACCCTTGACACCAGCAATCTTACGGGGATTATTGGTAATTAGGCGAATCTTTTTGATGCCCAAATCCATGAGCATTTGTGCCCCCATACCGTAGTCTCGCAAGTCAGCAGGAAATCCCAAACGCTCATTTGCTTCTACTGTATCTAGTCCCATATCCTGCAAAGAGTAGGCTTTGAGTTTGTTAATCAAGCCAATTCCCCGCCCTTCTTGACGCAGGTATACAACTACACCTTGACCAGCAGACTCAATCATTTTCAGTGCAGCTACAAGCTGCATCCGACAGTCGCAGCGTAAAGAACCCAAAGCGTCACCAGTTAAGCATTCTGAGTGCATCCGTACCATCACTGGCTCATCTTTGAAATTAGCTGGATCGCCCTTGACAATTGCAACGTGTTCTGTATTATCCAGAGTATGGCGATAGGCGTAAATTTCAAACTGACCGAATTGACTAGGCAACTTGGTAATTACCTCACGATACACTAGGCGATCGTGCTGTAGGCGATAGCTGATTAAATCCGCAATACTAATAATTTTTAAATTGTGACGTTTCGCGTATTCAACTAACTGCTGCAACCGCGCCATTGAACCATCAGAGTTTTGAATTTCACAAATTACCCCCGCTGGGTATAGCCCTGCTAATCTCGCTAAGTCCACAGCCGCTTCCGTATGTCCGGCGCGTTTGAGTACGCCTCCAGCCTTAGCCCGAATCGGAAAAATATGACCAGGACGACGCAAATCGGTAGGTTTTGTGGCTGGATTGAGAGTAACCTGGATAGTGCGGGCGCGGTCTTCTGCTGAAATGCCTGTAGTGACACCTAATTCTGGGCCGGCATCAATACTGACAGTGAAAGCAGTTTGGTTAGTATCTGTAATGTTGCTTACCATCAAGGGTAAGTCTAGCTCGTCTAAGCGATCGCCTGTCATTGCCAAACAAATTAGTCCTCTTGCTTCCACCGCCATAAAATTAATCATGTCGGGTGTGGCAAATTGGGCAGCACAAATTAAGTCGCCTTCATTTTCTCTATTTTCATCATCTACCACTACAATGACGCGACCAGCTTTTAGGTCTGCTAAAGCGGCATCAATCGAATCAAATTTAAAAACTTGGGTAGGATTAGGCTGTGACACAGAAGATTTCCAGCTATAAACGTAAATTTTTTTAACAATTTCTCCTTTTAGATTGTAGCTCCTTTATAAGGCAGAGAAGTAGACTAGCAATGATTTGATAACGGGGCACAAATTTTTGCCATTAAAAGTGGCGATAAAGTGCAGCGACAGTAAAGGACGAAGGGGATGAGGAAGCATAATAATTATTTGTTTGCTCCCCCATCTTCTAGAGAACAAAGTAGAGGGGTTTAAGACCTTTTGTGCGCTGCGGTCTGGTCGCTGATATTGTTGATAGCTGAGAACGAATTAACCATTCATGGGATAAGGATTTGGGATCATGGGCAAATTTAGACGCGTACCCGTTGGGATTGTTGGCGCGTCGGGCTATGGTGGAGTGCAGTTAGTACGACTACTGATGGATCACCCAGAAGTCGAAATGGTTTATTTAGGAGGTGAGACTAGTATCGGGAAATCCTTTGGGGATCTCTACCCGCATCTGGCTCATGCAACTAACCTGCTAATAGAGGCAGTAGAACCAGAAATAATTGCTCACCGCTGTGAAGTAGTTTTCCTGTCTTTACCAAATGGTCTGGCTTGCCAAATCGCACCCAAACTTTTGGAAAAAGGATGTAAAGTACTAGATTTGAGTGCAGACTATCGGTTTAGTGATTTGACAACTTATACCAATTGGTATGGTACAGAGAGAAGCGATCGCCCAATTGCAGCGACAGCAGTTTATGGATTACCAGAACTTTATCGCGATCGCATTGCCGAAGCTCAACTTATTGGCTGTCCCGGTTCCTATGCCACTGCTAGTCTTCTTGCACTTTCGCCACTTTTAAAGCAAGGCTTAATCAGACCGGAAACAGCTATTATCGATGCCAAGTCTGGCACATCTAGCAGCGGACGGCAGGCTCAAACCAACTTATTACTAGCTGAAGCCGACAACTCCATAACAGCTTTTAATGTTGGTCGTCACCGTCATACCCCAGAAATTGAGCAAATTTGCAGTGACTTAGCTGGTCACGAACTTATGATTCAATTTACACCGCACCTTATCCCAATGGTACGCGGTATTTTGGCAACAGTATATGCCACAATGAGCGACCCAGGTCTAGTACGAGATGATTTAATCACAATTTTCTCAGCCTTCTACCGCAACTCTCCTTGGGTAAAAGTCTGCGGTAGCGGCGTTTACCCCCAAACCAAGTGGGCGAACGGCAGCAATCTTTGTTACATCGGTGTAGAAGTTGACCCACGCACGGGTCGCGTAATTGTTATGTCAGCAATAGACAATCTAATTAAAGGACAGGCAGGCCAAGCAATTCAGTGTTTAAACCTGATGATGGGTTGGGATGAAACCTTGGGGTTGCCCAAGTTGGGGTTTTATCCTTGATTGGGGATTGGGTACTGGGGATTGGGTATTGGGAAGAATTCTTGCCCCAGTCCCTAGTCCCCAGTCCCTAGTCCCTACTTCGGCCCTAACCCCACAGCACCAGCATAAACGGCGCGATCGCCTAGTTCATCTTCAATTCGCAGCAAGCGATTATATTTTGCTACGCGTTCGCTGCGACACAGAGAACCTGTTTTGATTTGACCAGCACGGGTTGCTACAGCTAAATCAGCGATCGTTGTATCTTCAGTTTCACCAGAACGATGGCTAATTACTGAACGGATACTGTTGCGAGTTGCCAAATCAATCGTTTCCAAGGTTTCGGTCAGAGAACCAATTTGATTGAGTTTAATCAAAATGGCATTAGCGGCTTTTTCCTGGATGCCTCTTTGCAAGCGAGTAGCGTTAGTCACAAACAAGTCATCCCCTACCAATTGCACCCGCGAACCTAATTTCTGGGTCAGTAATTGCCAACTTTGCCAATCTTCTTCGTGTAAGCCATCCTCAATTGACACAATTGGGTATTGGTCAACTAGTTGTCCTAAATAATCAATAAATTCAGCCGGGGCGTGAGGTTTACCATCGTAAACATACTGACCATTCTTGTAAAACTCGCTAGCCGCCACATCCAGCGCCAAAGCTACTTGTTCACCTGGCTTGTAACCAGCTTTCTGAATGGCAGCAACCAGCAATTCCAAAGCCACCTGATTAGATTCTAGGTTAGGAGCAAAGCCACCTTCATCACCCACACCAGTAAGCAAACCCTTTTCATCTAACACCTGGCTGAGAGTAGCAAACACCTCTGCACCCCAGCGCAACGCTTCCCGGAAAGAAGTTGCGCCAATTGGGACAATCATAAACTCTTGAAAATCCACGTTATTTGAGGCGTGTGCGCCACCGTTAATCACGTTCATCAACGGCACTGGGAGCAAATTCGCTAAAGGGCCACCCAAATAGCGATAGAAAGGAATTTCTAGAGACTCAGCACCAGCTTTAGCAGCTGCTAAGGAAACCCCCAAAATTGCATTAGCGCCCAAATTGGATTTGTTAGGAGAAGCATCTATGGCAATCATTGTGCGGTCTAGCAATTCTTGGTTGAGGGCATCCAAGCCTAACAATTTTGGCGCAAGTGCTTCTTTGACGTTTTGTACTGCCTTGAGTACGCCTTTGCCCCCATAACGGCTTTTATCGCCATCACGCAGTTCGTGAGCCTCAAAACTGCCAGTAGAAGCACCACTAGGAACTTGCGCCAGTCCGACAACACCGTTAGCTAAATGCACTTCGGCTTCAATTGTCGGTCTACCGCGTGAATCAAGAATTTCACGAGCTGCGATCGCCTCAATGGCGGTATCTAAAAATTTACTCATCTGTACTTTATCCTTTATTCGAGTGTGTTACGCATCCAGTCCAGTTGCCTAACCCAATCGCTAGCATAGGTGGTTAAGAGACTTTCTCGGCTGAGATTAAAGAAGATTTCCATTATCAGGGATAGGGAGCAATGCCCAGAATGGGTAATTGTTTATTCTGTCCTCTCGGCTTTTAATTCTTTCTGTGACAGCATTTTTACCTTAAGACTTTGAGCTAGGTAAAATGTTTGCAGAGAATAACACTAAATCAATTACAGAGAAAAGGTCAATATGCGATTACTACACACAATGCTGCGGGTGGGCAACCTTGAAGAATCTTTAAAGTTCTACTGTGAAATTCTCAAAATGAAACTGCTGCGCCGAAAAGATTATCCAGGCGGAGAATTTACCCTGGCTTTTGTTGGGTATGGCGACGAAAGCGACAACTCGGTAATCGAACTAACCTACAACTGGGGTGTAGAAAAGTACGAATTAGGTAATGCTTACGGTCACATTGCCCTTGGCGTTGATAATATTTACGCTACGTGTGAAGAAATTCGCACTCAGGGCGGTAAAGTCGTGCGCGAGCCAGGGGCAATGAAACATGGTTCGACGGTAATTGCTTTTGTTGAAGATCCTGATGGGTATAAAATTGAACTGATTCAACTGGGAACTCAAGGTTCGGCAGTCAAACAGGAATCACAAGAGCAACTTGTCAGTCAATAATTCGATCGGGGATTTCCAAAAAATTAATTATCCAGTAGGGTGGAATGTCATTTATCTAAGCTGGATTCAGATCCCCGACTTCTTTAAGGAGTCGGGAATCTGGGCAGCAATTTGTGCTTAAGAGCGATCGGAAAATCTACACTGATGTCTTAAAAAGTTGAGCTAGAGGGAGATTGATTCTTCTGGCATACTGGCATATCGTGCCAATCAACCCAGATAAGCGAGATTTTTCCCTTTTTGCCTTTCTTTTTAGGCGGGTTAGGGGATCTTCTCTGGGTAAATCCTATTCATATTACCCCTACACTGTCGTTAACGATCGATACTAATAACCCTCGCTCCAACAATACCATTGGGGAAAGTCTGCTCATAACAGTGTTTTCGTTTTAAATTAGGAAATAGGGAATAAATTAAATTATCATCAATTGTCAATCCAAAATTGCCACCGGAGATACACGCGGATATCCGCCCAGAATGTTTGGATAATTATCTGGGTATTAAGGAGTAGGATTATTACCACTCCCAACTCCCAACTCCCTTTAATAATCCCCCAATCCTTAAACTAAAAATTCAAATTCTAAAATTCTAAAGATGCAACCTACAGATCCCAATAAATTTACTGATAAAGCCTGGGAAGCAATTGTTAAATCTCAGGATATAGTCCGTGCTTATCAACAACAGCAACTAGATGTTGAACATTTAATTATTGCCCTGTTAGAAGAACCCACTAGTCTAGCAATACGTATCCTAGCTCGATCTGAGGTCGATCCAATCCGTTTGCAGCAGCAGCTAGAAGCCTTTACCCAACGTCAGCCGAAAGTTGGTAAAAGCGATCAGCTTTACCTTAGCCGCAGTTTAGATGTTTTACTAGACCGAGCCGAGGAAGCTAGAGCTAGGATGAAAGACTCCTACATTTCTGTGGAACACATACTTTTGGCCTTTGCTGAAGACGATCGCATTGGACGAAAGATGCTCAAAGGCTTTAATGCGGATGCACCTAAACTTGAAGCTACAATCAAAACTATTCGCGGTAGCCAAAAGGTAACAGATCAAACCCCAGAATCCCGCTATGAAGCCTTACAAAAATTTGGCAGAGATTTGACAGAACAGGCAAAAGCGGGAAAACTCGACCCAGTAATTGGGCGGGATGACGAAATTCGACGGGTAATTCAAGTATTGTCTCGTCGTAGCAAAAACAACCCCGTACTCATTGGCGAACCTGGGGTAGGTAAAACTGCGATCGCCGAAGCATTAGCACAACGGATGGTAAACGGTGATGTTCCTGAATCTCTGAAAAACCGCCAACTCATCTCTTTAGACATCGGTAGTTTAATTGCTGGGGCAAAATTGCGAGGAGAATTTGAAGAACGTTTGAAAGCGGTTCTCAAAGAAGTTACGGAATCTAACGGTCAAATTGTCTTGTTTATTGACGAACTACATACCGTAGTCGGTACAGGTTCTAGCCAACAAGGGGCAATGGATGCGGGAAATTTGCTCAAACCTATGCTGGCGCGAGGAGAATTGCGTTGTATTGGCGCTACTACCCTCGACGAATTCCGCAAACACATAGAGAAAGATGCTGCCCTAGAACGCCGCTTTCAGCAAGTATTTGTCGATCAGCCAACTGTGGAAAACACTATTTCGATTCTGCGGGGGTTGAAAGAACGCTATGAAGTGCATCACAACGTCAAAATTTCTGATTCGGCTTTGGTAGCAGCAGCAACCTTATCAGCACGTTATATTAGCGATCGCTTCTTACCAGATAAAGCTATTGATTTGGTGGATGAAGCAGCAGCACAGTTGAAAATGGAGATTACCTCCAAACCAGCCGAATTGGAAACCATCGATCGCCGCCTGATGCAATTAGAAATGGAAAAGCTGTCATTAGCTGGCGAAGAAAAGGGTACTCTCCAAACAAAAGAACGTTTGCAGCGAATTGAGCAAGAAATCGCCAATTTGACGGAAAAACAGCAAACATTTAATGAGCAATGGCAAGGTGAAAAGCAGATATTGGAGGCGATAAGCGCCTTAAAGAAAGAAGAAGATGCGCTGCGAGTGCAAATTGAACAGGCGGAACGCGCCTACGATCTAAATAAAGCTGCCCAACTAAAGTATGGCAAATTAGAGGGAGTGCAGCACGAGCGTGAAGCTAAAGAAGCGAGCCTTTTAGAAATTCAAAACCAAGGTTCCACGTTGCTGCGAGAACAAGTCACCGAAGCCGACATTGCTGAAATCGTCGCCAAGTGGACAGGAATCCCCATCAATCGCTTGTTGGAATCGGAACGACAAAAATTGCTGCAATTAGAAAGTCATTTGCATCAACGAGTCATTGGGCAAGAAGAAGCTGTAGAAGCAGTAGCAGCCGCAATTCGCCGCGCCCGTGCGGGGATGAAAGATCCCTCTCGCCCCATTGGTTCATTTTTGTTCATGGGCCCCACAGGTGTGGGTAAAACCGAACTCGCCCGTGCTTTAGCTCAGTTTCTCTTTGATTCTGATGATGCATTGGTGCGCTTGGATATGTCTGAGTATATGGAAAAACACTCAGTTTCTCGCTTAGTGGGTGCGCCTCCAGGATACATAGGATATGAAGAAGGCGGTCAACTTTCCGAGGCGATTCGCCGCCGTCCTTATTCAGTGGTGCTGTTGGATGAAGTGGAAAAAGCGCACGCCGATGTGTTCAACATTTTATTGCAGGTGTTGGATGATGGGAGAGTTACTGACTCTCAAGGAAGGACGGTAGATTTTCGTAATACCGTCATTGTGATGACCAGTAACATTGGTAGCGAACATATTTTGGATATATCTGGTGATGATTCTAAGTATGAAACAATGCAAAAGCGGGTAATGGATGCTTTGCGATCGCATTTCCGCCCAGAATTTCTCACCCGCCTTGATGATATTATTCTCTTCCATGCCCTCAGTCGCACTGAAATGCGGCAGATCATCCGCATTCAACTCAAACGGGTAGAAAATCTCCTACGCGAGCAAAAAATCTTCTTTGAGATATCCCAATCAGCTTGCGATCACCTTGTCGAATCAGGCTATGACCCAGTTTACGGTGCCCGCCCACTCAAACGGGCAATTCAGCGAGAAGTAGAAAACCCCCTTGCCACCAAGTTATTGGAGAATACTTTTATCTCTGGAGACACGATTATCATTGACAAAAATGAAAATGGTCTGTCTTTTAGCAAAAAAGTGCTGGTGAAGGTGTCAGTACCACAAATTGCTACATAGCACTTGGTGTCTCCCCTTCACTCAACGGGACGTAGCCAAAGGGCTGTAGGGAGAAGACCAAACTGGCTTGGATACACAAACAAAATCTAAGAATAATTGAGGGTTTGAAACCCAAGGATGTGAGTAAACCCCCTATAGTTGCGGTTTCTAACCATCTTTTTAAGATTAATGTAACTGCGTGTTGCATCTATGATGCCTAGTAGCTTCTGCCACAGGGTACTAATTTTGCGTACCTTGTAGCAGAAGCTTGCTTGTCTTTAAAGGTGGTAGTGGGATTTACGCCAAGGTGTACTAATGAGTAATTAGTAATTAATCAAAGCAATGCGAACAATAAGATTTCCGACTTTTTAATTAAAGAAGTCGGGAATCTAAACCGCACATCTGATCATTTTGCCACTAATTGATATCTTTCCTTTAACAGATGGGTATTATAAGCCTACTCTGCTAACAACATCTTCATAAATTTGTCTTCAAATAAAACACATTTACGCAAATCTACTGTGAACCAATGCTCTTATTATTGATCGGACTTGAACTAAATAATTCTGAAAAAATCAGTGTTTACCGGATCAAATGAACAATTCATAAATGATATAACTTTAATAAATTATCTTTTTTATAGCTACTTTAGTTTGTAAGTTAGTAAAGCTAAATGTAGTCGTTAGATAAATATCGTCTCACCTCATACCTGTAAAAATACTTGATAGGCATGAGTAAAAACTTTGAAAAAATAGAAAATTCGTTATAATCTACTCGATTGGGAAGCAGATATGTCTAGAAAACGTCAGCTATTCAAGGTAATTCAAAAAACCTTCAGAAAAATTAGCAAGCAGCTTTTATCTGCAATTAATAAGCAACTTATTTGGCTTTTGCGAACTATCTCTGGTACTCAAAGAAGACGCAGTTCGGTTAATTCTGGCTTTGTATTGCCAACAGTGGCGATGGTAGTTTTGGTAGTTGTACTGTTAACAACTGCAATTTTATTTAGGTCTTTTGAGCGTTCTAAAAACGCTAGTAATGTCCGCGTAAATGAAGCGACAATGCAAGCCGCCACCCCTGCTTTAGACAGGGCTAAAGCCAAAATAAGCGCACTGTTTGCTGACCCGACTCTACCACGTTCTGTCCCATCAAATCTAACCCTATACAATACCTTAGTTAATAAACTTTCCGTCTATACATTTGGTGATGAAACTCCTATAACCCTGGCTTATAACCTTAATAAAAGTACTTCAACTCCGATGATTGAAGCAGCTAGTAGTATGGCTTTAGAAAATCAAGAAAGCATACAAACAGCCTGGAAATTTCCTGCCGATACAGATAATAACGGTAAATTTGATAGCTTTATTCTCTATGGTATCTACTTCCGTACTCCCCCCCAAACTGGTACACTCCGAAGTAGAAGTCCATTAGATGCTAGAACCCCTCCGATGCTACCAGCTAAGGCAGGTGGAGCTTGTGATGTAGCTGGTGATACTAGCGCCAGCTTAGTAGGTAGTTCGGGTTGGTATAAGCTACCAACTGGCGAATTGAAAAAAAGCTTTTTCGTTTATGCAATAACGGTTCCCATTAGTGATATTGCTCAAGCTACTTCTCTTAATACAACCAAATATGAGAAGTATCGAGGTAATAAGGGCTTTTCCGCGTTAGAAATGCAACAAGATCGTAGTCAAGTTTCTATTACTAATAATGCTGTTGTTTATGAAGATGACTTAGATATTACACCAGGGCCAAGATTCCGTCTCAATGGACGTATCTTTACCAACAGTAACTTATTTACTGGTGTAAGCAGTCAAAATATAACCCTATTTCAGGTCAGTAGTAGGTATTCATGTTACTACGAACGAGAAAATAGCAAGATAGTTGTTGGCGGTAATGTTGCAACTGGTAGTCCAATCAGTACAAGTGATACAGGTGGAACAAACGTAGATTTATTTGTAGAAAATGGTGCGCCTACTACAAATAAAACTTTAGCATCTACTAATAAAACCACTTCAAATAACTCGAATGACATTGCGTATAACACTCAGGCTTATGCTCAACGCATAGACTTATTAGTGAAGGCACAACTTAACAATGCTACGACTACTGATCCTCAAGAAATCAGAACTAATATAACCAACAGGACTCTAAACGATCCAAGTTTAGATGCGACTAAAGTACGTAAGGAAGAATTAGAAAACTGGTTTCGTAAGCGTACTAGACGTGTACCATTTAGAGAAGTTCCTTATGGTACTTCTGCTATTATAAAAACTGGCACTACTGAGTACGACTATATAACAGATGCAACAACCTTTATGCAAGGTTCTGTTAATACGCTACGTCCAATGGATGCCTGGATTTATCCAACAGATACTAATACAACACTAACACTAGATACAGCGCAATTACCTACCAGAGATCCAGACGTTGTAGATAATACTCCCGTAATAGAAACACAGTTAGGCGATCGCATCGTAGTAGGCAACAACTTGCCTGAACTTATATGGGACAACACAAAAGGAGACTTTGTAGGAGACAACGATTCCCAACCCATTACTCCTGCTGTGAGGTGGACAAGTAGCACTACCAAAGATCGAACACGTACCACTCGCGTCAGACAGTTATCAGATTTAGGGGTAACAGGACGTGATGGTTTTTGGGAAATTTCAGCCGCTTCACCGCGATCTAATCCCCTTGATGTGGTCGGTGGACTGAGGGTGATTACAGGTGCAGGAGTATATACACCTACAGGTTCTGGACTAAGAACACTCGTCCAACCTACTCTTCCAACACGAGGAGGAAAGCCCGATCTGGTTGACGACCCAAGCACGTCGGGAGTCAACGAAAGTTATGGCACTGTAGTCTGGCCAGATACTATGCCTATGGTTGTATCCGATCCGACTGATCCTCTGAATGCAAGTAAACAAAAACGTGGTGATTTAGTAATGCGTGCCACGGTGGTGTATCACTACAATTTCAATTCTTATAGTCCTCAGGCGAGTACACCAGACGATTATCAAACACCCATGGCCTGTGTAAGTAGCTACTACAACCCTACCAATCAGACAACAGCAACTACAAACACCTATAATCCCCTTGATTCGACAACAGTAGCAGCATCTAACAATGGGATTGTTTATGCTGCTCCCGCTACTGCATCTGATGGTATAACTAGAGGACAAACAGTAGATGCCAATGGTTTTTTTACACTTGGGGCTAATGCTGATGATGTGACTAACACTGGTGTAACTTTGCTAAATCGCTTGAAGTATCAAGCTAACTTGGTATTTCCCAATGGTCGCCTTGTGAATCCTCTACTACGGCAAGCACTGGCCAAAGCAACAACCAGTAAACTCACTCTCTCTGAGCAATCAGCAATTGACTCTACTATCTGTGCAATACAGATTGCTGATGGCACTCTGTCTCGGAGTACTACCTACATTCCTGATGGCGCAATCAAAGAAACTGCATTTCTTGATGCCCGACAAATTAAAGCTATAGATAAAGGTGGTACATTAACTGGAAACTACAATTTAGAAGTTGAACAGCGTCAGCCTCTAGAAATTCGTGCCACTAGCATAAATTTAGGTCAGCTTCGCACACAAGCAATTGGCGCTGCATTGGATAACGAATATCTATTGCCCAATAGCGGCATTATCTATGCCTCTCGTGATGATGCTCAAAAAGATCGCAGTAACCCAACTAGTGAAAATATCAGCGCTAGTGACTACAATCTCGATCCAGAACGGCGACCTAACGCCATTATGTTGATTAATGGCACTAACTTGAGTCGCCAGACTAATTACAGAGCAGAAGAAAAAGGCTTAATTTTAGCAACTGAGCTACCAGTGTATGTTAAAGGCGATTTTAATCTGCACACTAAACAAGAATTCAAAACCCCGGATCTTTTACCTGCTCCCAGCGCTGCTACCTACGATACTAAATTTTACACTCGTGCTGCGGCAAATCGCGATCCTGACTTTGCTTGTCGGCCTAGTGATCCTAGACTACCAAATTGCACAACAGGCGAAACTTGGCGGCCAGCATCAGTAATTGCCGATGCTGTTACCTTGCTCTCTGGTAACTTCCGTGAAGGTTTCCGCAATGAAGGTGATTACGACTTGCGAAATAACCAAGGGAGCGATCCTAACGTCGTACTCAGCCGACTGAAGGTAGGTTTCTGGAATAACAACTTTGTCACTTCATCTAATTTCTTGACTAACTCTGGTGGTGATGCCTACTATACAGGTACTCCCACTTCTACTGACTCAGTAAACAATAACAGTTCTTACGTGAACAACTTTGTCACGCCCATTCAGCGTCGAGGAAGTTTCCCTGAGTATGTAATGGAGATGTGCTTCAAAATACCAGTTTCAGAGTGTCAACCGGGTGACTGGTATGTGGGTTTAGATAGTGATACTGATACAGGTAATGCTTTAGACCTAAACACAGAAATCCTAAAAAGGTCTAGTGATGTAGTAGGTGTAACCGATCTTACCAGACTCTTAGCTGGTACAACTGCGCGATCGCCAAGGGCTGATTTTGCTCAATTTGCTCGTAGGATTGCGTTCAAACGGAAATACACACCAACGGGTGATATTGATTTTGGTAAGCTTGTTAATACTAGTAACAACGCCATAAATTATACTAGTGCTAATCCCATTCCACTAGGTATTAAATTAGGTGTAGTAAGAGAATTGCCGCTAAATTTCATAGCTGGTGTGTTAGACCCGCTTAGCATACCTGACATAGCAACAAATGCTCTATGGTTTGCAACCACAACAAATATTACTTCTCCTAATAGCCCACCACCATCAACTATAAGCGAGATCAAATACAACAATACTAATCGTGTATTCTACAGATACCCCAAACTACCAGCTTCTGGTTCGCTTAGGGATTTTCCTGGAGCCACAGACGCGTCACTATTCAGTGCTACACCCAGCAGAGATGCGTCATACCAGCCGCTATTTGAACCTGTAGTGCAATTACAACTAACAACCGCAACACCATCTACTCCAAATTACGCGGCTTTAGCAGGATCGTCTAGTGTAGTTAAAAACACTAGATGGTTGTCTCAGGCAAGTCAAACAAATTTTAATCTAGTAGTTGCTGCTGGTGATACTCCGGCTCGTGTGGGTGCAAGTACCTACGAAATCAATGGGGGTTTGCATAACTTTGTGCGCTTCTTAGAAAACTGGGATGGGATTGATGCCAATATCAACGGTTCATTTATCCAATTTAAACGCAGTATCTATGCTACTGCACCATTCCAAGTTTTTGTCAGACCAGGGCCAACAACTCCTCCTGCAACCACTTCTGACCCTAATGATACTAGCGCTGCTAACCTTTTGAATAATAACAGTATCTTTTACAGACTTCTGAATTCTGCAAGACCTGGTTACACATCAGATAGTACTTACATTACTAATCCTAGTGGTGAAGCGCCTTATTATATGGCTCCTAACCGTAACTGGGGTTTTGATGTGGCGTTATTGGCGCAAAACCCCGACTTGTTTGCCCAGCGCTTTGTAACTCCAGCAGCTGATCCTCCAAATGAATACTTCAGAGAAGTAGGCCGCGATGACCTTTGGGTGAAAACTCTGTTATGTGCTGTACAAGATGAAAATGCGAATGCAGGGAATGGGTTTGAGGATGCGCCCAGCGCCTACTTTGGCACCATCGTCTCTACCCCTGTTACTACCCCTCCGGCCCCTGACCGCAAGTTCAAATTTGCGCTACCTGCAACTGAACGTCCTACTAACTGCCAACTCCAACCATCCTAAAATGTCTGAATGAGAGTTTTTACATCACTTTTCGGGTGAATAGACCACGTTAACAGACCTAACCCCCTAGCCTCCTTCCCTAATAGGGAAGGGGGAAAATTCAAAGCCTCTCCCCTTGTAGGAGAGAGGTTACGAATATATTACACCCGATCGCAAATTACTTTAAAACATAGCCTTATTAAGAAATTGAGTATGAACCCACGCCAACTACAAGAATTATCTGCCCAGTCTAACGAGTCAGGTTTTACGATCATTGAGTCGCTTGTGGCAATCCTCGTAGTTGCCATTTTGCTAGTAGCGATCGCACCTGTTTTAGTAATGTCAACAGCAACTCGCGTGCAAGCTAAACGGGTGGAATTGGCAACAGGAGCGGCTAAAGCCTTCATTGATGCTATCAAGTCTAAAACAATCTCAGATCCAACAATCACCGTTACACTGGCTGCTAGCACAACTAGAAATGTATCCAGTTCAAGCACTGACTATTTATTGAGTAGTACGTCAGCTCCTACTGCTAGCACTGGTTTGTATTGCTTTAACAAAAATGGCAGCCTTGCTAATCCCAACTGTACTAGCGATTTATTTTACATTCAAGCTATTCGCGTTGCTGTCACAGGTAGCGACGCTGATAAAGGTCAAGGCTATCGTTTGGGAGTTCGGGTATATCGTTCAGATGCGGAATTTGGTTCTTTGACTGCGGGTAGCAGTGGAAAAACAGCAGCAACATTCACTGGGGGACTAGGCGATCGCAAAGCACCACTAGTAGAAATGACAACTGAAATTGTCAGAGGTCAAAGTTCGTATAGCGCTTTGTGCGATCGCCTTGGTGGTTGTCAACCATAATTAACCCGTTAAACAATAAAAAATTTCATAACTAAGTATCGGTCATTAAGGAGAACCTGTAGCAAAATGAATATATTGAGGTGGCTGTTAAGTACTCAGCTAAAACCCTCTCATAAGCAAAATAAAAATAGTGGGTTTACCCTGATTGAATTATTGGTGGCTATGCTCATTGCATTTTTAGTAATTACGCCGTTACTAAGTTTTATGATCAGTATTTTAAACACTGATGGTCAGGAACAAGCCAAAGCGAACTCAGAGCAAGAAATTAAAGCTGCACTAGATTATATTACTCGCGATCTCCAACAAGCTATATATATATATGATGCTACTGGAATTGCTTGTCTTAGCGGTACTGTTGATGCTAGTACCGCTAACACTTGCCCAAATGCAAGTACAACAGGGAATCAACTACCTAACGGAACAGATAAAGTGCCTGTGCTTGTTTTTTGGAAACGAGAATTAATTAATCAAGCAATTACAATTACAGGCACTCAAAAAGATGATACTTTTGTTTACTCATTAGTTGCCTACTATTTAATTCAAGACACTAGCACTACTTGGTCTAAAGCTGCACGTATCGCCAGATGGGAAATTAAAGATGGCGTTCCAAATACTGCTGCTACAGTAGGTGCTTGCGATGGATTTACCACCGAAAAATATCTACCATGTCCAGATAAAGGTTTTAAACCATTTGACTTGTCACAAAAAGGCATAACATTACAAGCAAAAATGAATAGTTGGGCAGGAGGGGGGGCTTACAATCAAGTTCCCGTGGTTTTGGTTGATTTCATAGATCAAACGACAATAGCACAGGGAGCGCCAGCAATAACATGTTCTACTGGCTTTAGTCAAGTTCCAGTAGCAGCAACTATTGCCAGAACAGGATTCTATGCTTGTATAAATTCAGTTGGCACAGATAATAGAAGTACTGCGGAAGTTTACTTAAGAGGTAATGCACAAGCTCGTCTTATACAAAATGATGAAACTAAAGTACGTTACGCGCAGAGCAAATCTAGTTATTTTCCGAGTGGAAACATTAAAGTTCAAGGAAGCAGCTTCATTTTTACCAAATAGCTTCTATCTTTGATAAATATTAATAAAAGCAGGATAGTATGGCGAATATTCTTAGTTTAAGACTATTAAATTATTTCCACTTGCACAGCCGAAAAACAAAGCTAAAGCAGCAATATTTAGCAAATAGACCCTCTACTAATGGCTACAAGCAACAAGATGCTGGATTTAGTCTTATAGAGTTAATAGTAGTACTGCTGCTAGTAGGAATTTTAGCAGCGATCGCAGCTCCTGGTTGGGCTGCCTTTGTAAATCGGCAACGGATCAATAAGTTTAACGACGCCGTTTTCGCAGCACTGCAAGAAGCACAGCGCGAAGCTAAAAACAAAAAACTTAGCTACAGTGTCAGTTTTCGGAAAAATAGCACAACTCAAGAGGTTGCTATTTTTCCTACCAAAAAGAGCGATGGTAGCAATTTGCCTTTAGCTGAAATCAGCACGTGGAAACCTTTAGGAACGGATGTAGGCGTTAGCTCTGATAAATTTTTGCTAGGTACAAATCTAAATAGCACTACTGAAAACACTGCCGATTCTACTGTATCCTATTCTTTAAATGCATCAGCAAAAATTACTTTTGACTATATGGGAACTTTACCCAATGCAAGTCTTGGAACATCTGGGTTACAAATAGTGGCAGCTGTACCAAGCTCTGCAAATCCTACATCGCCTAGTAGCGTAAAGCGATGTGTCATTGTGAAAACTCTCTTAGGCTCAATGGTGACAGCAAAAGATAATAATTGCAGTTAAGTAATTTAAATACCAATATTTGTTTAAAAATACGTAATATTGCTGAACATAAAACTGCACGTTGATAGCAAAATTGAAACATCATGTGCAGTTTTAATATTTGATAGATTCATTTAAGAGCCATTGATAAATTAGCCATTGCCTGAACATAATAATAAGCGTCATCAAAATATACTTTTCGGAAAATGACTGAGAACCTTGACTTTACTGTAGCTATCCCAACTTATAACGGTGAAAGTCGTTTGCCTGAACTATTAGAACGACTAAAAAACCAACTTCAGACCGAAAATTTATCTTGGGAAATTATAGTTGTAGACAATAACAGCACTGATAATACAGCTAAAGTTGTTCAAACTTATCAAAAAGATTGGCGATGTCCTTATCCTTTAAAGTATTGCTTTGAAGCAAAACAAGGCGCAGCTTATGCTCGAAAAAAGGCAGTTGCAGAAGCTAAAGGTAAATTCATAGCTTTTCTAGATGATGACAACTACCCAGTATCAAATTGGGTAGTCGCAGCTTATGCTTTTGGTGAAAAATATCCTAAAGCTGGAGCTTATGGCAGCCAAATTCACCCAGACTGGGAAGTAGAACCACCGGAAAACTTTAAGCGAATTGCTCCATTCTTAGCAATTACAGAGCGTGGTAATCTACCGCTATTATATGAAGCGTCTAAAAAATTACTACCCCCTTCTGCCGGACTTGTTGTTCGTAAACAAGCATGGTTAGAAAGTGTACCAGATAAGTCTATTTTAACTGGTAGAATTAAAGGTAATATGCTTACCAGTGAAGATTTAGAAATGTTGTCTTACATCCAAAAATCAGGATGGGAAATCTGGTATAACCCAGAAATGGAAATATCACACAAAATACCAAAATTGCGTTTGCAAAAAGATTATTTAATTCCATTTTTTCGAGGAATTGGACTTAGCCGTTGTGTAACTAGAATGGTAAATATTAAACAAATATATAGACCATTTGCTCTTTTGTCTTATATGCTAAATGACTTGCGTAAAATCACGTTACACTTACTAAAATATCGAACTAATCTGAAAGATGATTTGGTGGCTGCTTGCGAGATGGAACTTTTTTTAAGTAGTTTCATTAGTCCCTTTTATCTTTGGAAAAATGGATACTTTAAAAAGTAAATTACTAAAATATTAGGCATTTATTAGGCATTATGACTGAATTAACAGATGAAAAGTTAGATATTAGCGTAGCCATTCCTGCATACAATGGAGCAACCCGTTTACCTAAAATTTTGGATAAGCTCTTAACCCAGACAGGAGTAGAACAACTTAACTGGGAAATTATTATTGTGGATAATAATAGTTCTGATAATACATTTGAAATTATCCAGAATTACCAAAAAATATATAATGGAAACTGTCATTTAAGATATGTTTTAGAAACCGAACAGGGAGCAGCTTTTGCAAGATTGCGAGCAGTACGTGAAGCCAAAGGGCAGCTAATAGCATTTTTAGATGATGATAATTTACCTGCACCTGATTGGTTATCAGAAGCATATACCTTTGGATTAGAGCATCCTCAAGCAGGTGCTTGGAGTGGACAGATTCATGGTGATTTTGAAGTAAATCCACCAGAAAATTTTGAAAGAATTCAAGCTTTTTTAGCTATCAGAGAACATGGTTCAAATCCATATTTATTTGACGCAGATAATTTAAGACTTCCTCCTGGTGCGGCACTTGTTGTTCGGAAACAGGCCTGGCTTGAAAATGTACCACAGCGGCCTAATTTAAGTGGGAAGCTGCCTGGTATTTTCGTACAGGGTGATGACTATGAACCATTGCTTTATATACATTATGCAGGCTGGCAGATTTGGTATAATCCTGCCATGCATACTTATCATCAAATACCACACTGGCGACTTGAGAAAGATTATCTCTTAACTCTGGCACGTGGTTGTGGATTGTGTATTTTCCAGTTAAGTTTGATAAATACTAAAAATTGGCAAAAACCAATAGTGTTTATGAAAACTATTTTAGGGAATTTACGCCGAGCATTAAAACACCTAATTCACTATAGAGGGCAATTTAAAACTAATTTAATTGCTCTTTTTGAAATGGAGTTTTACTTGGCTAGTATGATAAGTCCTCTCTACTACTTAAAATGCAGTCTTGGTAGAGTATTCAAAAATAAATTAGCCCTATAAAAGCGATGAAAACCAGCAAACCAATACCAAAAATTTCTGTAATCATTCCCACTTATAACAATGAAAAGACTATTAAGTATACAATTGAATCTGTTTTAAATCAAACTTTTACTGACCTAGAATTAATTGTAATTAATGATGGCTCAGAAGACTCAACTCTAGAAGTTGTAACAAAAATCCAAGATTCAAGAATAAAAGTATTTTCCTATTCCAACGCTGGCGGAAACGTCAGTCGTAACCGAGGACTACACCATGCAGTTGGTGAATTTGTTAGTTTTTTAGATGCGGACGATCTTTGGACATCTGATAAACTTCAATCTCAGTTAAAAGCTCTACAAGAAAACGTTACTGCAAAAGTTGCTTATAGTTGGACTGATTATATTGATGAAAATGGTCAATTTTTACTTTCAGGTAAACGGATTAATGTAAATGGAAATGCTTATGAAAAACTGTTATTAAATAACTTTCTAGAAAATGGTTCCAATCCCTTAATTTATAAAGAAGCTTTAATTACATTAAATGGCTTTGATGAATCTCTAAGTGCGGCTCAGGATTGGGATATGTGGCTGCGATTAGCCTCTAACTTTGATTTTATATGTGTACCATCTGTACAAATCTTATATCGCATAAGCGCTAATTCAGTTTCTTCCAATCTTGTCAGGCAGGAAAAAACCTGCTTGCAAGTGCTTGATAGAGCGTATAAGGAAAAACCTTCGACACTTGAGCAGAGTTGGAATATAAGCCTAGCAAATTTATATAAATATCTGACCTGCAAAGCTTTACAAAAACCATTTAATCGGCACAAAAATCTAACCGCTGCTAGATTTCTGTGGAAGTATTTTCTTAACGATCCTGCAAGACTTCAAAATATAAATTTCACCCTAAAATTGTTCTTGAAAATTGTCATAATTTTTACTTTGCCCACCTTGCTTTACAGTATTATTAATCAGCGCGAAGTCAGAAGCGAAGAAGCTGATATGTTGCTTAACATCTGGGTAGTTGAAAATCGACCAGTAAGCAAAAATGGATATCCAGGTGCATTTACGATCTCTAGTTAATGCAAAAAATCTCTTAAGGAATAATCATTTTAACAGTGGTTTTACCTTACCAGAGATGTTAGTAATGATTGTATTAATTGGGATCTTAGCTACACTCGGAATATCCAATTGGCTGGCTTTTGTGGAGACTCGCCGTCTCAACACTAGCCAAAATGAGGTTTATTATGCTATGCGCCAAGCACAAAGCCAAGCCACCAAAGATAAATTGACCAGGCAAACCAGTTTTCGCATACAAAATGGTGTCGTGCAATGGGCAGTTCATCAACCAGAGGCAGGACAATTCATTCCTGATGCTGTTACAAACAATGGTAACCTATGGCATAATCTTGAGCCAAACATTCGCATTGATGAAGAGGAAAACGATAAAGGAAAAAAGGAGACAACTTTACGAAAACACACTTCACAGCAAATGTGGCGAGTTTTATTTAACTATCACGGTTGTCCTATCTCTGAAATTGGAAATCAGTGTACTGTAGGCGGATTAGGACAGATAACTTTCTACAGCTTGAATGGTGGTAAAGCTAGACGTTGTGTTTATGTTTCTACTATTTTGGGGGCCATGCGGACGGGAAAAGATCATACTAGAGCCAACGAAAACGACAAGTATTGCTATTAAGATATTTTTAGTTGTTAAACAAGGTATTGTGTGCTGAACTTACCAGCAAGCCCAAAACAGCACCTGATTATTTTCACTCGCTATCCAGAACCAGGTAGGACAAAAACCCGATTGATACCTGCTTTGGGAAATGTTGGTGCTGCCAATCTTCAACGGGAAATGACTGAGCATACAATATTTCAGGTTCAAGAATTGCAAAAAGCCATTGACATATCTGTGGAAGTGCGTTTTGCAGGTGGCGATTTACAACTTATGCAAGATTGGCTGGGGTTGGATTTGATTTACCAGTCTCAAAGTGAAGGGAATCTAGGTTTGCGCATGGCGCGATCGCTTTTTGATGCTTTTCAATCTGGTGCAGAAAAAGTAATTATCATTGGTACAGATTGTCCTGGAGTGAATGCCCAGATTTTAGCAACAGCCTTTGAGAAGTTACACGCCTTTGACCTCGTACTTGGCCCTGCGCTCGATGGTGGATATTACTTAATTGGTTTGCGCCAATCCATCCCGGAGCTATTCGTTAACATCGAATGGGGAACTGCTCAAGTATTCCAGAAAACCGTGGATATCGCTCAGAAACTTAATTTATCATACGGGGACTTGTTGCCCTTAGCTGATGTCGATCGACCGGAGGATCTGCTAATTTGGGAACAAGCCCTTACAGAAAAGATGGAGCGATCGCTTTAAGGAGCAAAATCAAGGGGCGAATTGAAAAAGTGCGTAGGTAGAGCCATAGGAATCACTTTTTCATAAAGATGCGATCTGACGAGCTTGGGGATGAGAATTAAGAGACAGAAGCAATAAAATTCTGTGGAATATCAGCACTGCTGAAATAGCTCCTTAAAGCTTTTTGAGGCTGCTTCAGGTTTGGCAACAATTTCAACAATTTTATTGCGTGCATCTGCTTCAAACAGCGCCTCAACAGCAACTTGGGCGACTTTCTGTCTGGGAATACTACCATCAAACAGCGTATCTGCACTCTGCATCACGATGCGATCGGAGTTGTCTTCATTCTTCAACCCACCAGGCCGCACAATCGTATAAGTAAGACCACTTTTCTGAATATACTCTTCAGCTTGTTTTTTCCACAACAAAATTAACCAAAACAAGTTGAGCGGATGGAAAAGCCGGGAAGTGCACAAAGAAGAAACTAAGATGAGATGCTCAATTCCCTTTGCCTTAGCAGCATCTACTAAATTTTTAGTCCCTTCAAAATCTACTTTATAGGGGCCAGTGGGGTCAAAGCTAGGTTTTGCCCCAGTCGCAACCAATAAAACTGTGCTATCTGCCAACGCAGCAGTTAAACTTTCTGGTTGTAACACATCGCCTAACACTAATTCGGCTTCAGGAGACAGAATACCCCTAGCTTTCTCTATATCCCGCACCAAGGCTCGGACGGGAATATTCCGCGCTATTAATTCTTGCACAATCCGGCGACCTGTTTCACCTGTTGCCCCTGCTACAAATGCTTTCATGATAAATGCTATCCTGGGAAACTATTGTGTGCTTGTTCAGTTCTTTATTTTAGTAATTCTATGGAGTTACTCGCAGATTAATGAGGTTTCGGTCAAAATGGGATCTGAATGCGAAATGACCCAGGTGTGTGGGGAATCATTAATATAGACTAACGCCAAAATATAGAGTAATGCATTTATGCTTTCAAGAAAAGGCGAATATAAATCCTGGGAAATAACAGAAGCTGTTTTACCTGTAGTGTCCGCCCAAGAAGCTGAGGACACATTAACAGAACCAAATGTAGCGACGCTGACAAAATTTTACGGTCATTATCAAGATTTTATGGAAATGGCTGCCCCAGTAGAGAAGGTTGCTGAGTATCTTAATTCTCACGCCTCATGGTTTTCGCGCTGCGCTGAACCCATGAAGGTACAATCACTTGGGGAAAATGGCTATGGTTTAACAATTGGTCGTTTTGGTTCTTTTGGTTATGAAGTAGAACCGAAAATAGGTTTGGAATTGTTGCCCCCAGAGGAGGGTATTTACCGCATCCGTACAATCCCCATTCCTGACTACCAACCGCCTGGTTATGACGTAGATTATCGGGCATCTCTAGAGTTAAAAGAAACCGATGTTTCCACTAGCATTGATAAGGTTACAAGAGTTGAATGGGAATTGGATTTGATAGTTTATCTTCACTTTCCCCGATTTATTCAGCGATTACCCAAGTCTATAGTTCAATCTACAGGCGATCGCTTACTTAATCAAATTGTCCGCCAAGTCTCCCGCCGCTTAACTCGCAAAGTTCAGGAAGATTTTCATAAATCTTTGGGAATACCGTTTCCTGCTAATTTTAAGCAAAAGCGTTGATAGGATTTCAAAAAATTCAATAATTCTAAATTATTTGTACGTTTGTAGGGTAGCACAGCTGTGCTACCCTACTTTGCTAACTATGCTTGAGTGAGAATTTTTTGGACAATTTGCACGCCAGTAACAGCCTGCCAAGCAAAAAGTCCCAAAAGGGTGAAATTTATCAAAATATGAGTTGCACGTGCCCAATTTGCTCCTTTTTGCATATAAGGGGACAAAGCAGCAGAAAATGCAATCAAACCTGTCATACCCAGTCCTGCTAGTAGGTGAGGCCCGACAAATAACTTTTGGTTATTAATGTAAGTGACAGCCATCCCACCAATCGCACCTGTCACCATCAAAGCTAGGAGTATAGACCCGATTTGGTAGTGTCTAACGTTATATCTACCTTTAATCAGTTCTTTCTTTTCTTCTCCCTGAGCATTTCTGGTACGCTGTAATTGCAATCCCAAATAGGCTGCATAAATTGAGAGTACTAATAGCGCCCACATAAGCACCGGATGGAAGAAGTTCAGCCAATATTTCACCGATGTAGAAAGTTCCAGACTCATCGCGTTCTCGCTTAATAATTAAATCTTCATAAAAATTAGCATAACTCTATTTTCTGTGCTTAAATTTGCACAAATTAAAAGAGACTCGCCCGACTATTTTCCTTTGCCCTCTTGCCAAAGTGGATAAACAATCTCAGACTAAATTTTGAGGGTAGACGAACAAAACCCCCTGTGTGGGATCTCATCCATGACTGAAAACAACAATACTTTGCTGCTCAAAGCTGCTAAAAGTGGTGATATTAAGGGACTGTGTGCGCTACTGGCTGCTGGTGCAAGAGTGGACGCGTGCGATCGCCAAGGCACCACGGCGTTAATGTTTGCTGCGAATTTAGGCTACACCGAAATTGTACGATCGCTGCTTGATGCTGGGGCAAATATCAACTTGCCGAGAAAACTCTATGGTTTAACAGCTTTGATGTTGGCGGCTAGTGCCAAACAGCTTGACATTTTGCAACTTTTACTCTCTAAAGGTGCAGATGTCAATGCCACTAATGAAGATGGCAGTACAGCATTAATGGCAGCAGTCCTCAAAGGTTATATCGATGTAGTGCGAGTTTTATTGGCTGCTGGTGCCGAAGTTAATATTGCTGATAAAGATAATGATACGGCATTGAAACTTGCCGTTAAGCAGGGAAAAATAGAAGTTTTACAAGCAATTCTCCAAACTGGTGTCGATGTCAATATCCCAGATGAAGAGGGTGAGACACTTTTAATGCTAGCGGCAGATTTGGGACATCTGGAGATTGTGGAAGCACTGTTAGCAGCAGGGGCTGATGTGAATGTGAAAAACGCTGATGGTGGAACTGCCCTATCGGCAGCAGCGGCTGGACACAGTGCGATCGTAGCAGCTTTACTAGATCGAGGTGCCCAGATTAATCTTCAAGATCGAGATGGTGAAACTGCCTTACATCTTGCCGTTGTGGAAGGCTACATTGATGTCGTGCAAATATTACTTAACAGGGGTGCAGATGTGCAAATTAGCAACCATCTGGGCGATACACCACTCCTTGTAGCAGCATTGCAGGGACATAGCCAAATTGTTGAGGCACTGGTACGTTCTGGCGGAGATATAAATGGGAAAAGTCTTGGTGAAATACCTTTGACGTTGGCTGCATCACAAGGACACACCCAAACGGTGCAAGTGTTGTTAGATTATGGTGCTGATGTCAATATTCCAGGGGATGATGGCAAAACTGCTTTGATCAAGGCAACCGAACGCCAACACAAAGAGATCGTACATTTGCTGCTAGCAAAGGGGGCAGATGTGAATTTTCAAGACTCAGCAAGGGCCACATCATTGATGTGGGCGGCTTCAGGAGGTTATGGCGAAATTGTGCAGTTATTACTTCAAGCTGGGGCAGATGTGAATTTGAAAAACCGGGGCGGTTATACTGCTTTGATGATTGCAGAATTTAATGGTTATAAGAATGTGGTGCGGAGTCTGCAAAAAGCTGGGGCGCAAGAATAGCGATTTAATTTCCTCATCTAAAATATTTTCCAGAAATATCTTGACAAATTATTAAATGAAGTTTATGGCTGAAATATCAAGGAAGTTTAAAAAACCAAATCTAGGACGAATAAACAAAGAAAGCAAAACTCCGTCGTAGCTGTTGTGAACTTGCTACGGCGGAGAAAGAAAAAATTAAAACGCTAAAAGGGAGCAGACCAAATGCTTGCGTCACAAGGATAGAAAGAAAGCAAAAATGAAGAAGTAAATTTACCTTTTACTTTTTACCTTGTAAATTTTACCTTTTACCTGCTCTCCCCCTTGGCGTTTCCTACTGTGCTAGATGTGCAAAATATATAGTTTTTAATTGAACAGAAAAGTATTCTAACGATCATTTTTTATGTATTATCCTAAAAGCTAAATACAAACAAGTTCACAAAAAAGGCTGATGTGCAACCATTTGGGCGATCGCTATGAAAATTCAAAGAAAAATAAATAAAAAATTAAATTTAGTGTAATCACTGTGGTGAATCCTCTGTCACCATAAACTCAAGCATTGACTAATGGACTCGATCGAGTATAAATAGCCAACGATTATAAGATTTGCAGAACAACTAGTGTCATATCATCAGTGTTTTGTTTATCAGCACCGATGAATTGCTGAACTTGGTCAAATAGGTAATCTACAATCTCCTCTGGCCCATTGCAGTATTTACAAGCAGTATTGAAGCCAGTAACAAAATTGTCTTCATCGAAGCGATCGCCACCAGCAGCAGCAGCATCAGTTAAGCCATCTGTATAGTAAATAATTGTATCTCCAGGCTCTAACTGTGCCTGGGCATCTTCATATTGGCTGTTAGCATCCAAACCGATTAACATTCCCAAAGTATCTAAACGGGTGACAGTTTTTGTCGCTGCGTGCCACCATAAAGGAGGATTGTGTGCCGCATTGCTATAAGACAGAATTCGGCTGTAGGGGTTATATTCTGAGTAAAATAGTGTTACAAAGCGATGGGAATTTTCCAAATCCGCATACATAACTCTATTTAAGTTTTGTAGAATTCCGGCTGGGGAATTACCATGTAGCACTTCTCCCCGTAGCATTCCCCGCATCATCGTCATAATCAGCCCAGCGGGGACACCTTTGCCCATGACATCTCCAATAACCAAACCCCAGCGGCTAGTTTCGCTGCCACCTTTGATCTTGGGCTGAATCTTATTATGATTGGTAGCAATAAAGTCGTAGTAGTCTCCGCCGACGCGATTGGCAGGTTTACAGCGTGCAGCCAGGACTGCACCAGGAATTGTCGGACATTGACGTGGTAGAAGTCGCCGTTGAATTTCTGCGCCAATTTCTAATTCTTGGTCTAAGCGTTCTTTTTTTCTTAGTTCTACAGCTAGTTCATCGTTTTCGATCGCTACTGCTGTTTGGTCTGCCACTAACCTAACTAACTTTTGCCTGGTTTCTGTCCAACTATATTCTGGATCGCGGCTCAAGACATAGAGCCATCCCCGTTCTGTATGCTTTACCAGAATCGCCGTACCAAAGATTTGCACATCTGGCCCCAAATAGCGATGCATCTGGTCATCCAAAATCCCCGTGGCATTCGCTAGGGGGGCAGCATTGGGTAAAAGCGTGATTTGACTACTGGCTATTTCTAGCGCTTTGCGGATATTTTTGCGCTGGCCACTATCTTGCCAATGTAACTGTTCTAACCTGACTTGACCATTAGGTTTGTAGAGAAACAGGGCGCTACCGTCTGCATCTGTCACTCTTGTTGCCATCAGCGGAATCAGTTCCAAAAACTGATTCAAATTATTGAAACTTCTCAGGGCAAATCCTAAAGAACTTAGCAAATCTTGAATTTTGTTCTGTTCTCGGTGTAACCTTGCCACGAGTTCTTTGAGTGCCACGACTGGTGTGACATCCGTCGCGGCACTACTACTATTATCAATGGGTTGAGAGGGCAGTTGAGACACAGGCACGGGTATTATTGCACTTTATATTGGCAGATTTTAGATTATTTATAAATCTTTTGGCTTTGGCTTTGCTAAACCATATTTAGACAAGACTTGCCATTTTAGCAAGAGTATAAAGACGTAACAGGCAAATTTTATAAGTATTTTATTTGCTTATTGTATTTTTGATGGAATATTAGTTATTTCAAATCATGTATTTTTAGTCCAAATTCTACCCGTAAAAATTACTAGTTTTGCCGATCTATCAGAAAAATTTTCATTTTCTCATAACTTAATTACCAAAGCATATCTCTAAAGTCATAAAAATACTTTATTCAAAGAATAATTTCTAACGCTCTCAGAGGGACTTTTTGGGCAGAAGCAACTAGAAGACTAGAAGTTTTTTGAGTAAAAAGCTCTATAAGCGCTCAAATCAAGCTTGATTTGCTCAAAAACAGAACTACACTCGTTCCCAAACCTGAGAATATGTTAATAATTTTTCAAATACTTAATTTGTATACCATAAATGCTCGGATAATCGCCAAGATTGAGCTTTTCCATTTTTCATTTCTCGTTTTGTGAATTTTGATTTGCTGAATACGCAAAATTTAAATCCATCAAAACTGCATAAAAGTGAACTAACTCTATCTTCTTAGTCAGAGATAACAGAGTTAAACCATTAGCCTGTAATTTATTCTAGGGGTAAGTCATTTGGTAAGTGTAAGATATGAATAGAAGAGATGACACTAAAAATAGAAGAAATATCTTCTAAGAACTTTAAGTCAAAATTCAGAAAGAGTCTTTTCATTTAACCATTAAAACTCCAACCTTTCGATAGACGTTGCACGAGTAAGTAGCCATAGCCAATACCAAACACCTACGGAGGAATAAACCTCCCGCAGCGCTGAAATTACTCGCGTTAGTACCCAAACGTACTGCTCACCATTGGGACTGCTGTCTATCCCACAATAGAGTTGTATTTGTGGGGATGAGCGTCTCGATTCCCTTTTCAATTGCTGCAAGATGAAAGTCTAAGGGATTTTGTATGTCGCAACTAAATATCGTGCTGCTACATTTAAAAAGCCCATTTCAGACCTCAAAAAGGGCATTAGCTAGAAATTTTAGCAAAAGTCACCTATTTATTGTGACAAATTCATAATTTTAGGACTTGAGCTGTTTCTAGTTAGTTCAAGTGATAATACCAGATCGTTCATCCCTAAATTTATCAGCTTTAAGACTTACGCAAAAATAACTAAAAAGCTTAATTTATCGAACCTCCTTCTCTGTCAGAGTCTGATGCCAACGCGCAGTATCTCCCAGAGAATAATACAATATTGCGTAAGTCCTAAGTTTGCTAAGAAAAATTTTTAACTCAAAATTTTTCAATTAACCACTCAAAAGAGCTTCGACAAACTCATAGCTTGAAAAGGGGCGTAGGTCTTCAATTCCTTCGCCAGCACCAATAAAGCGAATGGGTAAACCTAGCTGCTGTACAACGGCAAGGGCAACGCCGCCTTTAGCAGTGCCATCTAGCTTGGTTAAGACAACACCACTGAGTTGGGCAGCTTGGGAAAAAACTTCAGCTTGCCGCAGTCCATTTTGACCTAAAGTTGCATCTAGAACCAAAAGAGATTCTACTTTGGCATCTGGGGCTTTTTTGTCGATAATTCGCCGGATTTTACCGAGTTCGTCCATTAAATTTTTCTTGTTTTGCAGTCGCCCAGCTGTATCTACCAGAAGTAATTCGGTTTGACGCGCTTGAGCGGCTGCGATCGCATCAAATACAACTGCTGCCGGATCTGTATTTTTTCCCGGATTGGCAATTACATCCACGCCACTTCTACTACCCCAAACCTTTACTTGTTCCACTGCGGCAGCGCGGAAGGTGTCTGCTGCGCCAATCAAGCATTTATAGCCAGATTTTTGTCCCAGATGGGCGATTTTGCCGATGGTAGTGGTTTTACCGGCACCATTGACCCCGGTAATTAACCATATATTTAAGGTTTCTTTTTCTGGGGTAAAAGTAGTTTTGTGGGATGTTTTACTCGGTGCATCCAGCATATCCCGGAGGATTTTTTTCAGGAAAGCGATCGCTTCTTCAGGTGCGGTAACTTCTTCTCGCAGTTTTGTCTGTAAGGCATTGATAATAAAGTCTGTCGCCTCTACACCAACATCAGCTTGCAAAAGCAACGCTTCAATTTCCGTCACAGCAGCAAGATTTAGCGGCCCTTGACCAACGATCGCCTTCAGTTGATTGAGAATACTACGGCGAGTTTTGTCTAACCCTTGCCGGAGCTTTTTCAGCCAGGTAATTTCTTCAATAGAAACGTCTTCTGCACTCCTACCTTGAGCTGCTAGAACTTTCGCTGACCAGACAAACCCATCATCAAAAACCAATCCGGGAATTTCCTCTTTTGTTTCTGAGGTTGTCGCTACTGGGTGTACTACCTCCGGTTCTGGAACTTCAATGGCGGTGGCTATTAGTTGTTCTAGCTTGGCTTGCCGTTCTGCCGCCGCCCGTTCTAAAAAGGATAAGTTAGCTGGTGCTGTTGGCTGTGTTGCCTCTGGCGTAGCTAGTGGTTCGGTAGGTGTTGGTTCAACTTCGCTTGCCGTGAGTTCTGTGGTGGAAACATCAGGCTGTTCAGCAATTGCTGCCACTGAAGAATCTTCTGTAATTTTTTTCTCACTAGCAGCTTGGATAACTTCTGGCTGTGCTGTTTCTACGGTTGTATTAGTAGCTTCTGGTTCGGTTATTTCCGCAGTTGCCGTTTCTGCGGTTTCAGGTTGTATTGATGGTGCTAAGGTATCTGCTGGATCGGGTGGGGTTTCTACTACCTCGACTTGCTGTTTTTGCTGAATATTTTTGTAAGCAGCTTTCGCAAATGCCAATAAATCTGCCGTTGTGTCTGGTGTAGTTTCAGCAGTTGGTGTTGAGGTTTCGGCTGGCTCTGGTTGGGGTTCTTTTGCAGGAGGAGTTTCTTCCTGTTTATTATCAGAGGGAGTGTTAGAGGAATCGTTATGTTGACGACGGAACCAATTAAAAACCATTGCAGCAGTATTAGTTATATGAGTTATTAAGTTATAAATTATGAGTTTAATTTAACTTTGTACTTTTTCTTGGAGTGAAAACTTCCGGGTTATCCTCACCTTTCAACGCCAGTTTAAAGAAAATCCTTACAACAAGAGGTTTCCTCTGTTTGCGCAGCATCTCACTTTGGAAGAGATTCCGCTTGGAAGAAGCCGCAGAAGGGGCTACAGACTTTTTCCCACGGCAGTAAAGAAATTATGAATTCCGCGGCAGTACTACGCAGTTTTTTTCTGCTCAGTGACTCGGCGCAGAACACCGTTAATAAACCGATGACCATCGTCTCCACTGTAGCGTTTGGCTAGCTCCACAGCTTCGTTGATGGCGATACTGTCTGGAACTCCCAAGAACTTCATTTCTGCCACGGCAATTTGCAAAATATCGCGGTCAATTTGGGCAAGACGAGTTACTTGCCAATCTACTAAGGCAGCAGATATGAGTTCATCTATAATGTTTCGATTTTCGTTGACGGTGATTACAAGCTCTTTAGCGTAATTCCGAACTCCCTTGTCTTGATTAGCTAATTGAATCAATACTGGGAAATCAACTGCTGTACCCAACTGATTGATTGCTGTCTGGGTGCAGGCGATCGCTTCTTGAAGCATTGTTCTGGCAGTATTGAGGTCGGAGGCCCGAGTTTGGCTGCTTAAGAGGCGATCGTTACTGCGTTGCAGCTCACCTGCGGCATTATCAAGGGTATCTTGTACCTCTGAGGTCAGAGTGCGTACTGCACCTAGTACCAACTTAGATACTAGTTGATCGTCTTCCAATTTCTCTAATTTCTTGGGGTTGACTGGCAATTGGCTAAGGCTTAAAAGCGCCAATTCACGAGCAATTTGCTGGGGTTTACGAGGTTGCATAAAACTGAGGGGTGATTGTGCAAGAACGGAATTAACTAGGCAAGACAAACTTACAAGCCTATCAATTTTGGCACAGTTAAACAACATTACGCATTTGCTTGTGACTCTATGCCAGATTGATTCCAGAGAGGCTGAGAAAAAGCTTGTACTTTGCCTCAGCCAAATGCCTTGGAAGGGCGGGGCTTCATACCCATATTCCACAACGCTTGTCGGAGAGGGGAAGGGCTTGCTCCTCTTGCTCCCTGCCCCCTGCCCCTCTGCCTCTTCGGTGAGCTGCTATTCTTTATTCCAACCTCCTGCCTTCTGCTTTCTGCCTTCTTCACGTTTCTTCAACGGGAATAACCTGCTGCTCGATCTCTTTGTGTTTCACTTCCAATGTGGACTCTTTGGAGAAAACCAAAGGCGTATTGGAGGCGACAATGCCACCTGATACAACTATTTTAAAGGCGTCTTCAATCGACATAGAAAGGTTCACAACCTCGTCTTCAGGAACGACTGCGTACCATCCAGTAGTCGGATTTGGGGTGGTGGGGATAAAGACACTTAACACGGGGCGAGACATCTGGGCTTGGATATCACTGCTGATTGCACCAGTAACAAAAGCGATCGCCCAAATTCCTCGGCGGGGATACTCTACCAAAATTACCCGGCGAAACTTGCCATTAGAATCTTTTAGTATTGTTTCTAAAAGCTGTTTGAGAGTTTTGTATACCTGTCCGGCTAAAGGAATTGCCTGTAATAATTGCTCACCAAAATCTAACAACCACCGCCCAGCTATATTCCGAGCCATCAAGCCCATCAGTAATATACTTAGTAGTGGTACAGCTAATCCTACTAATAAATTAAGTATATTTACTAAAAATGGATTTAACCCATCAAAGGGATTCAATTGTTTGGGAATTTGGGTGAGGAAGTTGATTACCCAAGTCGCAATGGTAATTGTCAACCAGATAGTAGTTGCCAGGGGAATTACTACCAACAAACCAGCAATCAGGTCGTTTTTTAAGTCCTGTTTTAGGCGATTGATTACCAAGCCTCGATTCTCCTGTTTTAAGCTAGAGGAACTTTTGTTATTCGTATCCATACCAGCAGATTCGTCAAATTCCGAAGGCTTTAACTTTGGCAGATTCTGCCGCAAGTAACTGTCTAAAACGCTAGCAAGTTGCTTGCTGCTGGAAATCAGCTATTTTCCTATAAGCATACACATAGACATTAACCAATCCCATGGCGACTGGTTATTCTTAGAGGATGTTACTTTTATTTATAAAAACTGTAAAGAATTGTTGCAGTTTCTTAGTTATTATTAATTTATCGCGCTTAATCACAAGCTGCTTATGATTGTGAAAGTACTACAGGATAAACTAATAAATTATTTTATCTGGTCAGTCACTCACATTTGAGCAAAGGTGGCTTTTATGAAAAGATTCTGTTACAAATATTAATCTATTAGGGATTTTCAACAAATAAATTATCCATCTTGTGGGGTGAGTATTCTGCTCGCCCTGAATATAGAAGATATAGGGACACCCGTCCCACAAAAGAATTTGGGATGTTTTTTATTTATACCAATTTAAAAAAAAATGCGACAGATACATACTCCCAAACCTTTGTTCTATCTAGCTTCCCTAATTTTGAATTTTGAATTTTGAATTGGTATTAGAAGTCTCTTTTATCTAGTCTTGAATTATAAAAAACAAGATCCCCGACAACTTTTACGAAGTCAGGGATTTGTTTAGCACATGTGTGCGCTCTATAATTTTGCGTAGTTTACCGCCGTAGGCATCGCTATACAAAAAATCCTTCTAATCTCCAGCGCTCTTCATGCCGCATCAACCTGTGTAGTTTCAGAATCCGCGCATTGCAACTGTTGTGTATTCTCTTGTACCAAAATTGCTGTTGTATCTAAATTAGGTTTTGGTAAATACTTCATTTCCCAGACTTTGAGCAAAATCAGGTATTCGTAGAACGCCTGCAATGTACACCAAGCGACTCCGGCGCGTCCATCTAAGCATCCGCCTAAGATAAAATACATATATATAAACCGTAGCAACGGTCTAGCGGGCAAACGTAAAGATAAATCTTTCAGGGCACGCCGTCTTTCGACTTCCGATTTGCCAAAGAATAAATCTTGCCAGTTCACCTTTCCCTGTTCTAGCTGATACAATGTTTCTTGAGCTTCATCCGTAGAATAGCGGTTGTGCTTGTCAATCCAACGGCTCAAACCTTTGCTACAAGTGTAGTGTGGGTATGTTTCTTTTAAAAAGCTAGTTGCACCCTCACAAACTTCTCGCTCAGTATGACCGTAGTCTGTAAACCATACTTTACCGTGGCGGAAGAGTCGCATTTGGTAACGGGGATACTGTGTGCTGTAGCGAATCCAACGATTCATGAACATAACGCGTTCAGCCACGTAGTAACCGATATAGTCTGGATTCTGACTTGCCTTTTCGCATTCCGCAAACAGTTCTGGTGTCATACGCTCGTCAGCTTCGAGGATATAAACCCATTGATGCTTCGGGGGGATAGACTCTAACATCCAGGTGCGTTGGCGTCCGTGGCTTTCAAAAGCGTGTTGGACAACGCGGATGGGATAGCGACTGGCGATTTCCACAGTGCGATCGCTACTGCATGAATCCACAACAATGATGTCATCTGATAACATCGCCGATTCGATACAAGCAGCAATATCTAGTTCTTCGTTATATGTCAGTATGTAAATTGAGAACATTACTCAAGTTTTATAGCGATTTTACTCAGCGATCGTTGTCTTGTTATTAGTTATTAGCTATTAGACGCATGGCAGTATCAGCCGTCAATAATTTTTGGATACTTCCTACTGCCATGCCAATAGTGGATTAGCGTGCGGCAGTTCTAGGTTTACCACCTTGTACAGCACCCCTACCTCTTAAGCTTGTCCAGCCGATGATAATGTAACCAATTGACAATAGCAAACTGCTAATACCAATCCGCAGTCCAGATTTCCAAGCAGTATCTTTAGCTTGTTGCAGTGCTTCGTCTCGGCGCTGGCGAACTTGGCTTAGTTGTTGAGTTTGCAGCGTTTGAACATCTGTTTGTTGTTCAATAGCTTTGTCAAGTACTTGGGGATTTGTTTTAGCCTTCTTCAGTAACTCTTTTATATTTGCGGGAATTTGAGGACTTTCAATTGCTTGCTTATATTTTTGGTCATCTTTGAGGATTTCACTAAACTGAGCTTTGGTTTGGTTTCGCAGTTGATCTAGTTGCGCTTTTCCTTGTTCAGTATTCAGTTGTGCTTGCAATTGCGATAACCGAGTGTTCAGTTGAGTTTCTGCTTGATCTGCTTCTTGGGTGATTCGGTTGAGTGTTTGAGTCTTGGCTTGATTGACGTTATTTAGGTGCAGGGGAAAAATCAGCAAGAACATCAACCCTAAAATACTGGAGATAATCGCGGCAGGAAATCTTAAATCGATACCTTGGGGGCGATCGCTTGCTGGATCGGCATTCTCAATCCAATAGGCAGCAAACAGAAGCCCCAAACCTACTAGAGGGACGATTCCGCGATCGACGAGCGCTGTTCCTAAATTGATTTGCCATACCCGATCGGTGGGTTGAAAGGGTAACAACAGAATCAAAAAGTCAACGAAAAACGACAAAATGCAGATTATTCCAACTACCTTAAGTGTGAGAGCAGTACTCACGGAAGTAAAACGGTTAACCATAATTTTTCAAACTGGTGGTGAATATGAGTGATTTTCATATTTCAAGCTACTTGAATATTGTGCCCATGACTATGACTATTGTGTAAAAACACAAAGCAGATTCAATATTGCTAAAGGCTATCTGCCTCTTGGTTTTCAACTAGCCCACAGTAACATTTGTTATCTACAGTGTCTTCAGGAAAATCCTGGTATTTTAAAATACGAAGTTGATGCGGGCTAGAGGAACAGATTGATTAATTAGCCAATCTGCCTGATTGCAGTTCTCAATCGGTCTTAATACAGAGCTTTTATAAGGGTTCACAGATGTGAATCGGTGTCAATTTAAATCTAGACCTTTGCCATCAGGTTGTATCGACTTATCGCCCAATTTGAGCAAGGAAGCAATTATTACCGAGAGCAGATGCTACTAAAAATGATTGAGCTTATACAGGGTAGGGATTTTTGGGAGTATCTCGCTTGCTATACTTACAGTAGTTTTCTTTTGCATAAAGTAGAAACCTACGGGTTTTGAGGCAGGAAGTAGAAACTCTTTATATCTGATGCGTGAGTCCTACATTTTGTATCTCAGTTACTTGCAAACTCCTGTATTTATACTCTTTTTTGCTAATTCCTCAAAAAATCAGCAAATCGGAAATAATAACTAACAATCAGGTGTGAACTTTACTAGAATCAGTTCGTCGGTGATTTTTGTTAGCAAAAAGAGTGAATTTGAAGGAGTCAGACTCTGAAAGGCTTTGAATTCAAAGGTGTTGAAAAACTTATCGGCCCAATAGCTGCGCTTCTGGGCTTTGTGTATTTGTTGCAATGGTATATTGGAGACTTGCGATCGCCTTCCGATCCCATCTTTGAAAATAAACAGCCGCCTTTGGTGATGAAAGAGGGCGACCCTTATATCCGCGCTTTAATGCGAACTATCTCGGCAAGTGAGGCTAGTGGAAATCGTCCCTATTCGCTGTTATATGGTGGACAGCAAGTCAACGACCTGAGCCGACATCCTGAGATATGCGTCACAATTGTCACTGGCCCCAATACAGGAAATTGTTCTACCGCTGCTGGCAGATATCAAATTATCAACATTACTTGGTATCGTTTAGCTCCTCTTTATCACCCAAAGCCGATGCGAATGATGTTTTGGACTACTTATAGTTTTGAACCAGAATATCAAGATGTAGTAGTTTACCGTTGGTTAAATGATTCTAAAGTTTGGGGAACTAATATTTCGCAACTGTTGCGTCAGGGAAAGTTAAATGATGTTTTGCGGCGACTCTCTCCCACCTGGACAAGTTTGGGATATGGCATAGAAACTAATTCTGTTAGTAACTCTTTGCCTAAAGTTTATCAGAAAATGTTGCAAGAAGAATTAACCGCAGCTAAACAACCAACAGCCCCAAATTTGCCACCATCTCCAACTCCTTCTAGAAAGGCAGTAAAAAAGTAGTAAGATTATCGTAATTTTTAACTTGCTGCGGATAAAAAACTTGTGATATTTTCCACAAATACCAAAGTATTTTCAAAGTGGATATTGTGTGCAGCATTGCTAATTATTTTTATCTGAGCAAATTCACATATTTTAGCCATTTCTGTATTAATAGATATAAATTTTTCATCATACTCACCAGCTAGCAAAAGTATAGGAATTTTATTCTCTTGTAGCTTCTTCCATAAAGAAGGTTGGCATCCAGTTCCCATCAAGCGCAATGATTTATCTAATTCCTGTGGATTGTTCTGCAACCGGCTTTCAACCATGCGATCGTATTCTGGATGATTTTTTATATCGCCAAAAATCGGCTGATTGTACCAATTTGATAGAAAAGCAGTAAAATCACCTTTTTCAAAGGCTCTTGTTAATTTTCTACCTATTTGTGTATCAAGTTTAATCCGTTCTAATCGTTCTGTTGCTGTTGATAAACCTGGGGAAGCTGACTCTAGCACAACTTTATAAAAACGTTCTGGAAAATTCAAGATTAGGTATAAAGCCAATCTTCCACCCATTGAATAACCAACTAAAAAGCATTTGGCAATTTTTAACTCATCCAGTAAGTTGATTAAAGCATGAGCAGTGTTTGCCATTGTATAGTATTCGTCCCCACTCAAAACTTGAGTTTTTCCATGTCCGGGGAGATCAATTGTTAAATAGGAAAATTCTTTTAATAGTAGTTTGATAGCTTCATCAAATTCATTAATATTACCCATGAAGCCATGCAAAAAAAGAATTAGTGGTTTATCTAGAGTGCTATTTAAATAATAATGAAATTGATAATTTTTTAGAATCATAGTCTAGGTAAAAATTATCATTGCACAGCATATTCTCTGATATAGCCGTAGTCACACAGGTTAGGACATTTGGAAAAAGTGAATGCTAGAGTTAACAATAGTTTTACCTCCTGCCCTCTGCCTCCTGCCTCCTGCCTCCTGCCATATCATAAGTTTTTCCATCGTTGCCTCTTAGAAAAAATGAACAAAGGAAAGTCTATAAAAATAGCTTATCTACCAGTTGGCAATATGATGTCGCTGGAGTGAATGTCACGATGCACTATTAAATTTTGATATATCGCTGCTAGCGATCGCTAATTTGGCGAATGCATTTTAGATTATTTTTCTCATTTTTAAGGTAAAAATCGATCTAAAGCAGCTTTTAACTGTTTAATTTCAACGTCAATATTACCCTCTTGTGCGGCTCTAGCAATACACTCAGTTAAATGTTCATCCAAAACAATTCGCGCTACCCGATCCAATGCGCCCCGCACTGCGGCAATTTGCAGCAGAACATCAGGACAAGGGCTATTTTGCTCGACCATTGCCTTAATACCACGAACATGTCCTTCTATACGCGATAAGCGATTGACAATTCGCCGTAAAGACTCTTCGCTATGGATGTGGGGATGAGCCAACTCTCCAGTCCCATGAGTACCATCTGTATGCTCGTGGTCTGTATCGTGATAGTGGGAATGTTCTGCTTGCTCGGATGTTGGCAAGGATTTTTTACCTAATCGATTTGATCCATTCATGGGCTATCAAAAGGCTTGTATTACTAAGATCCTAGTCTAGTACTCGACTAACCCAAAACTTATGAGTGAAGGCAGATCCCGTTCACCCTAACTTTACTGCTGACGATTGGCTCTTTCTTGGGGAATAATCTCCGTTACTACCCTACCGCTAGAACTACCACCTTTGACAACAATATTTTCTGTTTGCAGATTACCAACTGCTGTTTCACCCACAAAATTTAATGGTGGGTCAATTTGTCGGTAAACAACATTTCCCTGAGCTTCAACTAACTTATTGTCTAAATACCAAGTTAATGTATTGGATCTGAGAGACTGGCGACGCTGACCAACGGCGTTGACGTTACCTTTTAAGTAAACGGTTTTTTGGGGTATTTTCATTTCACCTTGATTGGCTGTCACTGTGACATTTTCAGCACGCTGGAACATTCGCGTAGGTGAGTTTGTAGTTACAGTTTCTGCGTTCATGTTCCAGGTCATAGAGTTACTAGCTATTTGCATTGGTGGGTCTAGTAAGTCTAGTTGAGCATTCTTTTGGACAGTGGCAATTTTTGTTTTTAAGTTGACTTCGGCAGAATTACCCTTACCGCGATCGCTAATTTTATTATCTTTGTAGCGATCGATTTCTAGAGGGCGATCGCCAATCAGTTTTTCTTCTTTAATATTCCAGATTAAATGTTCAGTTCTCAGTTGCATCTGGGGATCGATAGAATTTGCTACTACTCCTCCAGAAAATTCCATCCGTTGTTCGCGGGTTTTAACTCGGACTTCCTGTGCTACTGCTTGTAGTTGTTTATGAGTGCCGTTAATCTTGTTACGAACAATCAACAAATCTTCTTTGGGACGCCATTCTAATTCATTACCTTGCAACACAATCCCATTATTAGGATCTGTGGCAAATATCTTACCTTTTAGAAACAACTGCTTCCCATCTTGTTCAATGTCTGCTACATCTGCCTTAATTTGGTAAACAATTTTGCCATCTTGATATAGTTCACCATAAGGACTTTCAGCTTGACCAATTTGTTTTTCTTTGGTGTATTTTGCGGTTTTAGCCCTGACTTTCCAAATAGGTCTTCCCACTTCATCTGCTTGTTCTAGGGTGACATCAAAGAAAGTCAAATTGCTATCTTTATTAGATGAATCCGCAGTATTTTGTTGGGAAGTTGGCGGGGATTTGCCCCCACAGCCAACTAAACCAAATACTAATAAAAAGGTCAAAGGTAAAATAAGAAAGGAGGGAGTGGAGGAGAAATTTTTTATTTTTCTCTTTTCCAATCTCCCTCTTTTATGAAATTGATACGCCATTATTCTTGGATTTCTAGGTGTCCATCACTCGTTCTGGGGTCTTCCAAAAAACCGATCCCAGATAAAGGTCGATATGGATAGCTTTGACGAGGAGTTTTTTGAATATCTTCTTTGATGGCTTCTAAATCAATGTAGCGATCGCTTACATTAATTAAGCTGTCACTGGTCATGGAACGCAAGCTCACAACTTCTACCCGCACGCCACGATAGCTGACTGAATTAACCGCATAAGCTAAATCTCCATCACCGCTAACTAAAACTGCGGTATCATAAGAATCTACAAGTGCCATCATGTCTACTGCTATTTCTACATCCAGGTTAGCTTTTTTCGAGCCATCTGGTAGCTGGACTAAATCCTTAGCAATGACTCGATAGCCATTGCGACGCATCCACAGCAAAAACCCCTGTTGCTTCTCGTTTGTCCGGTCTACACCAGTGTAGAAAAAAGAACGCAGTAATCTAGAACCTCCTGTTAATCGACATAATAGCTTCGTGTAATCGATTTCAATCCCTAGTTGCAATGCAGCGTAAAATAAATTTGAGCCATCAATAAATATGGCGACTCTACCCCGATTCTCCAAAACTTGTTCTGGCGTAAATATTGAATCGTTTTCCAAATTATTCAACATCATTGTGATACCTCAATTTTTATCCCTGTTATTTTTGATACAAATACCAACTTTTAGATGCTAGTCACAGCGGCTTATGATAATGTTCCGCGGCTAATTGAAATTGAGCCACGATAAATTTTGTGAGAAAATAAAAAAATTGAACAAAATCAGAGTTTGATAAGGACTAATCGTTTTTCGGGGGTTCTATTCGTTTAAAAATCGGTTGGGGTGTACCCAACTGTTGTTTGCTCGATAGTAGCCCCCATTTAGCATGGATGGCAAAAGGAGCATTAACTGAACTTTGTTTTTGATCGTTAAAATTTATTCTGAAGCCTAGCTGCTGATAAATATCGCTACTAATGTTCGGAATAATTGGGGATAGCAGATAAGCTGCTAGTCTAACTGATTCTAAAACTGCGTAGAGAACCTTTTCCACCGACTCCTGCTGTCCCTGTTTATATAATGACCAAGGAGCTTGTTCATCAATAAATTTATTACTGGCTTGCGCCAGTGAAAGGATAGCCTCACAAGCTTGACTGAAAGCTAGCTCCTGGTATGCTTGTTTTACATGCTCCCCTAGACGTAAACCAATTGCTTTCAAAGGATTTTCGTCAGGAATCCCTTCATTGCCAATTGATGGGACATTATTCTCAGCACAGTATTTTTTCACCATGCTCAAAGTGCGATTTAGCAAATTACCTAAATCATTTGCCAAATCTGCATTCAGAACATTAATGAACCTAACTTCATTAAAATCTCCATCTTTGCCAAATTCGATTTCCTTAAGGAAGTAATAACGAACGGCATCACTACCATAGCTCTTAACTAACGCTATAGGATCAAGGGTATTACCCAGACTTTTGCCCATCTTTTGCCCATCTTTAGTCAAAAAGCCATGTCCAAAGACTCTATCTGGCAAGGGTAAGCCAGCCGATAACAGCATTGCTGGCCAGTAAACTGCATGAAAGCGCAGAATATCTTTACCAATTAGGTGCAAGTTGATTGGCCACCATGTTTCTAAAGCATTTGCTAAAGTCGGTTCTGCATCTGGTTCTAGTAATGCTGTGACATAACCTAGCAGGGCATCAAACCAGACATAGAGAGTGTGCTTGGGATCGACTGGCACGGGAAAGCCCCAATCTAAATTCACTCGTGAAATGGAAAAGTCTTGCAGTCCTTGATTGACAAAGCTGAGGACTTCGTTGCGCCGACTTTCTGGTTGAATAAAATCCGGTTTAGATTGATAAAATTCTGTCAGCTTAGTTTGATATTTTGATAAGCGGAAAAAATAGTTTTGTTCGTCTCGCCACTCCACTTCTTTGTTAGTATGAATTGGGCAACGGTGTCCTTCTAGCAGATCCCGTTCTTCTTTGAATTCTTCGCAGGATACACAGTACCAGCCTTGTTGCTGTCCTTGGTAAATATCACCAGATTCCCAGACTCGCTCAAAGAATTCTTTAACGATCGCTTGATGATGAGGCGCAGTAGTCCGACTAAAGCGATCGTATTGAATATCTAATAATTGCCATAAACTCACGAAACTAGGGACAATTTCATCGCAGAATTCTTGTGGCGCTTTCCCTAAACTTTCTGCCGTTCGCTGAATTTTTTGCCCATGTTCATCTGTACCTGTAATTAGTAATACTTGATGTCCCAGTAATCTCTGAAATCGTGCCACTACATCGGCTGCGATCGTCGTGTAAGCACTGCCTATATGAGGGACATCGTTTACATAATATAGGGGTGTGGTCAGCGCAAATTTAAATTCTTTTTTTTTCACTAGATTCATACAAAATAAAAATTAACTTATTAAAACGTTTTACATCTTACCTTTTATCGGCAAAACCAGGCGATTATACAACATTATTACCATTTTTTCCAATAACATCTTCATACTAGCGAGTTTATCAAGTCCAGAATTGTTTTTGAATACGCATCAATTAAACTCATTTTTACCTAAAAAATGGAAATTCACTAATCATAATTTTTTTGAATAGTTTATATTAGATATTCTTGTATTCAAGAATACATAATTGAGAATGCAGAAAATCTAATTACTCTTGTAGATTAGATATTTCTATCTTAAGACGGTCATGGCGATAGTAAAGAAATGTAAAAATTAAATTAAGACAAATTGCCATATTTACTGGAAGATATATTGATTAGGTATGAGTGGAAATAGCCCCCTAGAGATTTCTCGCGCTTTGGTGGCGGCATTCTCAACGCAAATGTTCCGCTATTACGAAGACCGCATTCCCCAGGATGCGAGCGTTTTGGTAGTCAGCAATCACCGCAGCTTTATGGATGCACTGATTTTAATGGCGGCGTTATCGAGTCCGATTCGCTTTGCTTGCCATCACTACATGGGACAAGTTCCAGTCATGCGGGAGATTGTCACCGGTCAATTGGGGTGTTTTCCCTTGGAAGAAACTCAAAACCGCCAGCAAAGCTTTTTTTCGCAGTCACAATTGCTATTGCAGTCCAAGCAGATGGTAGGAGTATTTCCAGAAGGGACTGCACCAATGGTGAAATTTACTCAGCCAAGCCAAGTGGGTGAGTTTCAGCGGGGATTTGCCCATTTGGCATTGCGAGCGAATGTGCAGGATTTAGCTATTTTGCCGATCGCGATCGCTTCCTTAGAAGAAGTAAACACTAATGGCTTCCCATTAAGACTTTTGAGTGTATTCGACCCTTCAGAACCTTTATTTAAGCAAAATGGTTGGCATCCCTTGGTAATTTATCGTCGAGTTGCGGTGTTAATCGGTCGTCCTTATTGGATTACGCCCCAACATCATAAAAAATATCATGGCAAACAAGCCAGAACTGTTGTGACTGAACTGACAGAACACTGTCAGGGCGAAATTAGCAATTTACTGCGTCAAGGTTGCTATTAGAGCCATTCGATTTGGGATTTTGGATTGTTCTTATGACTTTCAATGTCTTGCTCTAAAAAGACGTTTGTTTTAGGTAAGAAGCACCGAACTTTACTTGAAAGCAATAATCAACAGTACAAAAGTTTTATATCATTGACCAATACTTCTCTGCGAGACGCTACGCATAGCTTGCTTCCCCGGAGGGGTACGACTACGCGGTAGTTGAGCGCAGTCGAAACTCAGTACAAATGACTAATGACTAATGACCAATGACTATCACAGAAGTTGAGCTAAATCCTTGTTTTCTAACTCCTAAACGAGTACAGCCAGAGTATCCACTTTTGGTATATTTGCCAGGAATGGATGGAACTGGTCAACTATTGCGATCGCAAACTGCTGGATTAGAAGCTGGCTTTGATGTCCGTTGTTTGGCACTCCCCCGCAAAGACCTTAACAGTTGGGATGTCCTAACTAAGAGTGTATTGGACTTGATCGATGCCGAATTAGAAAAAAGCTCTCAAAGACCAGTTTACTTGTGTGGTGAGTCCTTTGGTGGTTGCTTGGCAATGAAAGTGGCAATCCAAGCACCCGATTTATTTAAGCGAATTGTCCTAATTAACCCAGCTTCATCTTTTCATCTTCGCCCTTGGTTAAGTTGGGCATCCCAATTAACTTACCTAGTGCCATCAGGATTGTATGATATTGGCGCACTAGGTTTGTTGCCATTTTTAGCCTCTTTGTCACGCATTTCTCGCAGCGATCGCCACGATTTGCTAAAAACGATGCGTTCTGTCCCAGCAGAAACCGTTCTTTGGCGGTTGTCTTTACTGCGAGAGTTTCATATTGATGAGGAACAGTTAAGGCGTTTAACTCAACCAGTTTTGTTGATTGCTGGTGCTAGCGATCGCCTTTTGCCTTCTGTAAGCGAAGTCAACCGCATAGGGAACATCTTACCAAATAACAAGATTGTAGTGTTGCCCAATTGTGGACACGCTTGCTTGCTAGAGCAAGATACTAATCTCTATGAAATTCTTCGGGATAACGACTTTTTAGAAAGTAAAGCTGATAAAGGTAGAGTTAAAAAGTAAAAAGGGTGCTACACACAAATTCAGAGAGTTCACAACCTTTATTTTGCCTTATTTGGTAACAAGGGAAAGTAAAGTATACATATTCTCGTCACCTTCAAATAATATTTGCATCATTAAAAAGCTTAACCAGAACATATTTTTGGAGACTCTCAAATGGTTGCTCTCAAAGAGTTCCTCAGCCGATAATTAGACAAATTGAATGAAGAAGAACTCAAACAAGTTAGTGATTTTATTGCCTTCCTCAAATTCCGCAGCATAAATATTAGCTGGCAAATAGATAAAAATCAAATGGCTGCTCTTTACAGTGAATTTGCCCAGGAAGATCGTCAACTAGCAAAGGCAGGATTAGATGAATATGCACAACTACTTACACAAGAAGATTTAAAATCAGGGTTCAACGAGGTGAAGTATGGCTAGCCAATTTAGACCCTACCAAGGGTTCTGAACAAAGAGGTACAAGACCAGTTATTATTTTTCCAGATAATATTGTTGTCTGTCATCCATCTTATGTCTATAGTTAAAGCTCAGAATAATTCCTATTTACTCTGACGAATTGTACTTATCGAAAGATGTCAAAGCTCCTCAAACTTCGCTACAACAAAAAGAGAGAGGCTTTACAAGATGGTGTCAAGAAATGGCAGATCAACCCCAAAAAATAGAAGTGAATAAATTAGTTAATTCACCCAGAGAAACTTCAGAAGTAAAAATCCAGACTCAATCATCAGTAGAAAATGAACCGTCTATAGTAGAGTCTTTGATTAAAACTGTTGCTGAGACTGGCCAAGCTGTTTTAGACACAGCAATCGAAGTGGGAGAAGCGACAGCCAAAGAAACACACAAGTTTATTGAGCAAACAACTCAAACCAGCGGTCAGGTTGTAAATCGTCTCAGCGAAAATTGGCTGATTAGAAAACTATCTGGAGTCTTAAATCTCAATTGGCTGATTAACGATAGTAACCTTGTTAATTTAGAACAAGCAGAAGCGGCGGTAAACAAGCTTAAAAAACAGTATCCAAATGAATCACCCAGCCAGCTTGCTCACCGAATCATGGTGGAAAAATCAACTAAAGCAGCCACAGTTGGACTAACCACTAGTATTTTGCCAGGAATAGCAGTGGCATTGTTGGCAATTGATTTAACAGCCACAACAAAATTACAGTCAGAAATGCTTTATGAAATTGCATCTGTCTACGGGCTAGATTTAAAAGATCCTGCTCGCAAAGGTGAAGTTTTAGCAATTTTTGGGTTGGCTTTGGGTGGAGGGCGTTTGTTGAAAGCTGCTGGATTAGGCTTGCTGCGAAATGTGCCCTTGGCGGGTGCAGTGATTGGAGCTAGTTCAAATGCGACGATGATCTATTCATTGGGCTATGCTGGTTGTCGATTTTACGAAGCCAAGCTGGATGAATCCACTTCCTTAGCATCGCCACAAACATTAGCAACATTAAAAGCCGAAAGTGAAAAGTATCTAGAAAGTGCGATCGCTCAAGAAGCAGTCATGGATCAAATCTTAGTTCACATGATCCTTGCTAGTCATCCAGACAAGACTTTGGAAGAAATTTTGCCAGAATTACAAGCTGTAAAACTCAGTCCTACCTCTTTGGATGCCATTGCTCAAAATATCAAATCACCTAAATCTTTAGATGTACTGCTCAATCAGCTAAATCATGATTTTGCCATGCCCTTGCTGGCTCAGTGTGAAAAAATTGCCCAGCTTGACAATAAAACTACACTACACGAGCAAGAAATAATCGCAGCGATCGCCAGAAAATTTAACATTCATACAACAATTGGGGCATAGGAAATGGGGCATGTAACAAGAAGCAGGACGTAAAAGAATCTGACTTTTCACGGCATCTGGAAAACCTCTCTCTAAATCTCTCTCCTAAAAGGAGAGAGACTTTGAATTTTCCCCCTTCCCGCCACGGGTTGGGGGTTAGGTTTTTAGTGGACTTTTCTATATGTAGCAGGGGACAGGGAACTCTTAACAGGGAACAGGGTCGAAAGTCGCTTTTTGTCTAGGTTTTATATTAGGTTTATGTCCTAAACTACTTGTTGGCGACAGCTATAACGCGAAAAGTCAGGTAAAAGAATGGAAATCATAGCTTCATTAACGAGGATCAAACACTCGTTAACGGAGTTCTAAGGTGGATTCACGAGGATCAAACACTCGTTAACGGAGTTCTGAGGTGGATTCACGAGGATCAAACACTCGTTAACGGAGTTCTAAGGTGGATTCACGAGGATCAAACACTCGTTAACGGAGTTCTGAGGTGGATTCACGAGGATCAAACACTCGTTAACGGAGTTCCGAGGTGGATTCACGAGGATCAAACACTCGTTAATGAGTGCTATTTATACTTACTAACCCCATGCTCAATGCCCAATGCCCAATTCCCAATTCCCCATGCCCAATGCCCCATGCTCAATGCCCAATACCCACTCCCCTTAGCATGAAACCAGAATTTTGAGCAATACTGGTACAAGAAGGAATATTTACAGAAAATCCCAAAATGACAATTCAACCTAGTGATAAGCCTTTACTAGAGTGGGCAGGCGATAGTTTGGCAATTGGATTATTTGAAGATGCAGTAGAGTTAACCGGAGAACTAGCTACTTTAGATCAAAAGTTTTCTGGGGTATTAAAAGAACTGATTACTGAAGAAGAATTTAAAGGTAAAGCCAACAGTACGATCTTCACCCGTGTAAATGCTGGTAGCCCAGTGCGGAAATTGATTTTAGTAGGTTTAGGCAAACCAGAAGCGTTAACACTAGATACTCTGCGCCGTGCTGCGGCGGCTGTCGCCAGGGTAGGAAAAAAGCAAAAAAGCAAAATTCTCGGATTTAGTTTTCCATTATGGAATAACGATCCAGCAGCAAGTGCCCAAGCGATCGCAGAAGGTGTGGAATTAGCACTTTACCAAGATATTCGCTTTAAATCCGAACCAGAAGATAAAGGTTCACAAATAGAAAGTGTAGATTTACTGGGTTTCGGCGGACAAGAAGCCGCCATTACCCGCGCTAATCAAATTGTTTCTGGGGTAAATTTGGCACGGCAATTAGTGGCAGCACCAGCCAACGCAGTCACACCAATTACTTTAGCCGAAACTGCTCAAGCGATCGCCAAGGAATACGGTTTACAACTAGAAATTCTGGAACGAGAAGATTGTGAAAAGTTGGGTATGGGTGCATTTTTGGGAGTAGCCCTAGCTTCTGATTTGCCACCGAAATTCATTCACCTAACTTACAAGCCAGAAGGTACACCCAAAAAGAAATTAGCAATTATTGGTAAAGGTGTAACCTTCGATTCCGGCGGACTCAATATTAAAGGTGCAGGTAGCGGCATCGAAACCATGAAGATGGATATGGGGGGTGCAGCTGCTACCTTCGGCGCAGCAAAAGCAATTGCTCAAATTAAGCCGGATTCGGAAGTTCACTTCATCTCCGCTGTAACCGAAAACATGATTAGCGGTCATGCCATGCACCCTGGAGACATTCTCACAGCATCAAACGGCAAAACAATCGAAGTGAACAACACCGATGCAGAAGGACGTTTGACCCTAGCAGATGCCTTGGTGTATGCCGAAAAATTGGGATTAGATGCGATCGTTGATTTAGCCACCTTGACTGGTGCCAACGTCATTGCCTTGGGTGACGATATTGCTGGTTTGTACACTCCCGATGATGGTGTTGCTTCCCAGATCGAAAAAGCTGCCCAAACTTCAGGAGAAAAGATTTGGCGGATGCCAATGGAAGAAAAATATTTTGAAGGGCTAAAGTCAGGTATAGCGGACATGAAAAATACAGGGCCGCGTCCAGGTGGTGCAATCACCGCTGCCCTTTTCCTCAAGCAATTCGTCAAACAAACCCCTTGGGCGCACATAGATATTGCAGGCCCAGTGTGGACAGATAAAGAAAATGGCTACAACAGCGCAGGGGCAACTGGCTACGGCGTTCGGACGCTAGTTGATTGGGTGCTAGGAAGCGGGGAATAGGGACTGGGGACTGGGGACTGGGGACTGGGGACTGGGAAAGAATTTTCTTAATTCCCAATTCCTAATTCCCAACTCCTAATTCCCAATGCCCAATGCCCAAATTCGTGCTATCTTGAGCTTGCCAGTAAAAATTGTTGCAATAGTAACAGAATTAATTTGGCGGTCAGAAAATTAAGCTTTTTCGGGCATTGCCATCTGGTAAAATTTGTAAGGTTTCTAGAAGCTGTGAGCAATGGGATCGACTCGCGTACGGATCGCAATTGACGCAATGGGAGGGGATCATGCACCCGGTGAAATCGTTGCTGGCGCATTGCGAGCAAGAGAAGAATTGGGTGTAGATATATTTTTGGTTGGCGATCGCCAACAAATAGAAGCTGCCTTGCCATCAAAAACAAGTTTAGGGCAGGTAGAGATTGTGAATGCTGAAGAAGCGATCGCAATGGATGAGGAGCCTTTAAATGCAGTTAGACGCAAACGCAAGGCTTCTATCAATGTGGCGATGGATTTAGTCAAGCAACAAAAGGCAGATGCGGTATTTTCGGCTGGTCACTCTGGAGCCGCTATGGCATCAGCTTTGCTCCGCTTAGGACGATTGCCAGGAATCGATCGCCCAGCGATCGGGACAGTTTTTCCCACAATTATTGCTGGTAAGCCAGTGCTAGTACTTGATGTTGGCGCAAATGTAGATTGCCGCCCCAAGTTTTTAGAGCAGTTTGGCGTTATGGGATCGGCTTATAGTAAGTATGTCTTGGGTACAGATGAACCGAAGGTGGGTTTGCTGAACATCGGTGAAGAAGACTCTAAAGGCAATGATGCAGCCGTCCGCGCCCACCAACTGCTACGCGAAAATTCCCAAATTAATTTTATTGGCAATGCTGAAGGGCGTGATGTGCTTTCCGGTCGCTTTGATGTAATTGTCTGTGATGGCTTTGTCGGCAATGTACTGTTAAAATTTGCCGAAGCCGTTGGAGAAGTGATTCTGCAAATTCTGCGGGAAGAATTACCCCAAGGATTACACGGTCAAATTGGTTCAGCACTCTTAAAACCCAACTTGAAACGGATTAAGCAGCGAATGGATCACGCAGAACATGGTGGTGCTTTACTGCTAGGCGTGGCAGGAGTCTGTTTTATCGGTCACGGTAGCTCCCAAGCACCTTCAATTTTCAATGCAATTCGCATGGCAAAAGAAGCCGTTGACAACGAGGTGATCCAACGAATTCAGTCCCAATATATCCTAGAGCGCGAAAGTGGTTAGTCATTCGTCATTAGTCATTGGTCATTGGTCATTGGTCATTGGTCATTTGTAAAGGACAAAGGACAAATGACAAAGGACAACTGACAAAAGACAACTGACAAAAGACAAAAGACAAAAAGCTGATAGCTTGGGAGATTAGGAGTGCAAAACTTAGGCGTAGCAATTACCGGAAGTGGCTCGGCAGTACCAGCGACTTCCCTACACAACGAGACATTGAGCGAACTAGTTGAAACATCAGATGAGTGGATCGCTACAAGAACGGGAATTCGTCAACGTCGATTAGCTCTGCCATCTGAGTCCTTGAGTGTACTCGCTACTGCCGCCAGCAGTCAGGCGATCGCCGCTTCAGGAATAAAACCAGAAGACCTAGACCTGATTCTGCTAGCGACTTCCACGGCTGATGATTTGTTTGGTAGTGCTTGTCAAGTACAGGCGCAATTGGGAGCTACTAACGCAGTCGCCTTTGACTTGACTGCTGCCTGCTCTGGCTTTGTGTTTGGTTTGGTTACAGCAGCCCAATACATCAGAACTGGTGTCTATAGAAACGTACTATTGATCGGGGCAGATATCCTCTCTCGCTGGGTAGATTGGGAAGATCGGCGGACTTGTGTATTATTTGGTGACGGTGCTGGAGCAGTGGTGTTACAAGCTGCCAAAAGCGATCGCTTATTAGGATTTGCACTTAGAAGTGATGGTACTCAAAACCATTACCTCAACCTTGCCTATGCAGGTACTTCCCAAGAACTGCTGACTGATGTAAATATCACCAAAGGCGCTTACCAACCGATTACGATGAACGGCAAAGAAGTCTACCGCTTTGCTGTCCAAAAAGTGCCAGAAATAATTGATAAAGCTTTGTTTCAAGCCAACCTTAGCGTTGACCAGATAGATTGGCTGATATTGCATCAAGCCAATCAGCGGATTATCGATGCCGTTGCCCAACGCCTGAATATCCCAGAACATAAAGTTATTAGTAATCTCGCCCATTACGGCAATACCTCAGCTGCTTCCATCCCCTTAGCTTTAGATGAAGCAGTACAACAAGGTAAAATTCAAACCAATGACATCGTTGCTACATCCGGCTTTGGTGCCGGTCTTACCTGGGGCGCGGCAATCTTTCAATGGGGAAGATAATATATTGTCCTTTGTCATTAGTCCTTTGTCCTTTTTTATTCACTAATAACCAATGACAAATGACCAATGACAAATGACCCTTCGGGTTCGCCAGTTGCTCATGGGGGAAACCACGCCAGATGCTCCACTTGGGGAAACCCCAAGACCGCACTGGCTCCCCAAGACCGCACTAGCTCACCAATGACCACTGACTATTGACAAATGACAAAAACTGCATGGGTGTTTCCCGGACAAGGTTCCCAAACGCTGGGAATGGGAATGGATTTACTAGATATACCGTCCGCTAAAGACAAGCTTGCCAAAGCTGAGGATATTTTGGGCTGGTCTGTAACTGAAATTTGTCAAACTCAAGAAGAGAAGTTATCACAGACGCTGTATACTCAACCAAGTTTGTATGTGGTCGAAAGCATTCTTGCTGACCTGCTTCGAGAACGAGGACACCAGCCAGATTTAGTGGCTGGTCACAGTTTGGGAGAATATACTGCTCTTTATATAGCAGGTGTTTTTGAGTGGTCGGCTGGTTTATATCTGGTGAAGCGTCGTGCAGAACTGATGGATAGTTCCATCGATGGGATGATGGCAGCTTTGATGAACTTTGACCGCGAACAGTTAGAAAAAGTCATTGCTCAAACGCCTGATGTGGTGATAGCAAATGATAATAGTTCGGCTCAGGTGGTAATTTCAGGCACGACTGAGGCTGTACAAGCGGTGATGACTCAAGTTAAAGCAAAGCGTGCGGTTCCTCTAAAAGTTTCTGGAGCATTTCATTCACATTTAATAGCACCAGCAGCTGCGGAATTCCAAGACATTTTAGAATCTGTGGAATTTCAACCCGCGATTGTGCCAGTGCTGTCTAATGTAGAACCAATTCCGTCTATTGATGCTGAGATTTTAAAACAACGCCTAAACAAACAAATGACTGGTTCTGTAAGATGGCGAGAAATTTGTCTGCAATTACCAGCCAACGGTATCGAGCGAGTAATGGAAGTTGGCCCTAGTAAAGTATTAACTGGCTTGATTAAACGTAATACCCCTGATTTGATTTTACAAAACATCCAGAAGGTTAGTGATTTACCTGTTTAATTTTTTTAGCTTTTAGCGGTAGGGTAACGACAAATTCTGCGCCCTTTCCTAATATGGAATTACAATCGAGTTTACCTTGATGTAGTTCAGTCACAATTTGATAGCTGATAGATAAACCTAATCCAGATCCCTTACCCACATCTTTAGTTGTGAAAAAGGGGTCAAATAATCTTGTTAGAGTTGTTCGCTAACCTTGTATCCAGAAATACTGACTCTAGTGATAAACATACTGCTAAATTCTAAAGATTTCTAGATTTAGTGTTCCCAGAAGAGTGAAGTAATTCATATCTATAGCTTTTTTGCGTTTGATCTGAGTGTTGCGATCGCTTATGCTAAATTCAGTTTGATTTGCATTATCTTCTGTGGACAAAAACCGCGAACCGTTGATCAGTCTGGCACTTTACCACGCCTTTAAATGGTCAGTCGTCAGCCCCATGCTTCACGCTTATTTTCGGGGCCATATTTATGGTGCGGAAAATGTCCCCAAATCAGGGCCTCTATTAGTAGCAAGTAATCACGCTAGTTACTTCGATCCGCCAATTGTTTCTAATTGTGTACGTCGTCCAGTGGCGTATATGGCGAAAGAAGAGTTATTTAATATCCCCATTTTGGCGCAAGCGATTAAATTGTATGGTGCTTACCCAGTAAGTCGGGGAAATGCCGATCGCAATGCCATCCGTTCCGCCCTAGAATATCTCAATAAAGGTTGGGCTGTCGGTGTTTTCTTGCAAGGTACTCGCACCCCAGATGGTCGAATTACAGACCCTAAAAGAGGCGCATTGCTGCTAGCGGCGAAAGCAAAAGCGCCAATATTGCCGGTGAGTGTCTGGGGTACTGAAGGGATTTTACAAAAAGGCTCGTCCCTACCTCACGCAGTTCCCATCACTGTCAGAATTGGTAAATTGATTGATGCTCCCAGTTCCAGTAATAAAGAGGAATTGGAAGCGTTGACACAAAAGTGTGCCACAGTCATAAACCAAATGCATGATTTAGGAAGATGAGTTAGACACGCAAGAGATGTATGCTTTAGGGAGGTAGCGATCGCTATTAGATTACTCTAATCTTAAACTTTATTCCTCTAGCAATAAAGTAAAGGACTTCCAACAAATAACTCTCAATCTTACAGGGCGGCTAACTCGATCGCGCTAAACAACTAGCGTTTTTATGGCTTAATTACAAATTACGAATTACGAATTACGACTTATGAATTATTATGAGCGGCTTTGAAGCCAAGAATTTTTGGGAGCGATTAAATAATCTGGCATTAGTTCGCTTTTTGCTTTTGGTTGCTTCTGGCTGGGCAATTGTACAACTTTTAGCTTATTTTGAATCGGTCATTGTTATTTTTACATTTGCGGCAATTTTAGCTTTTTTACTCAGTTATCCTGTACAAGGGCTGCGGCGTTTTTTGCCCCACGGTGTAGCTGTTGGTGTCGTTTTCTTGCTCAGTATTGTGATTATAGGCGGTCTGATAATTACTGTGAGCTTAACAGTTTTATCTCAAGGACAACAATTAATTAATAGTATCACTGCATTTTTAAATTCTTTAGTACCGTTATTAGAGGGACTAGAAGGGTTACTAAAAAACCGTAATTTCCAGATAGATTTAAGTTTTATTGAAGAACAATTGCGGAATCAGGCTATATCAACTCTTGTTAATAGTTTAGCTATTTTACAAGGGTTTATGACGAACTTTGTCACTTTTATTTTGATCGCAGTTGTGGCTTTTTTCATGTTATTAGATGGAGAAAAACTGTGGAATTTTATTTTAAAAATAGTTCCCAAACAGCGTCGTAATAGATTTACAAACATAATTAGAAGGTCTTTTTTAGGATTTTTTAGAGGTCAGCTGCTATTAAGCGGATTTTTAACAATTTCAACATTTTTAGTGTTTTTACTATTAGAAGTACCTTTTGCTTTGATATTGTCAATAATAATCGGAATTGTTGATATCATTCCTGGCATAGGCGCGACATTAGGAGTAAGCACAGTTACTCTATTTGTGTTGTCTCAAGGTATTTGGTTAGCAGTAAAAGTATTAATAGCTTGTATTGTACTCCAGCAGATACAAGACAACTTGATTGCGCCCAGAATTATGCAAGGTGCGCTGAATCTTAATCCTGTAGTTGTGTTTTTTGCTTTACTAGTAGGGGCTAGAGTAGCAGGATTATTAGGTGTTTTTATATCTATTCCCATCGCTGGAGTAATTGTGTCTTTATTTGAAATTGATGAAATGAAATCTGAAGTTTAGTTATTGGTCATTTGTCATTTGTCATTTGTCAGGAACTCGGAACTAGTGAATAATATAAAAATAGCCATTCACAAATAAACATTGGGAAGTAATGTCGGATTTAAGAGCGGAATTAACAGAAATTTTGGATGAGGCAGAGTGGGAATGGTTAATTCCTCATGTACAAAGAGATGCAGTAATTTTGGTAGCGCTTGAGCTAGACTTGGTGGATGTTGGAGTAGCGATCGCCAGTGATAACATTCCATCAGTGGAACAGTGGATTGATAAACAATTAATTACCAAACCCACAACAGTACAAGTGGGAGAATGGAATGGCGATCGCAGTAAGCGATTTAATACTCTCATCGTTCAACCTTACGTTCTAGTCCAAGAAATAGTTGCTGCCTAATTCGTTTATGTGTTGTTTTGATGGCAGTTGGTGTTGGGGTATTTTATCAGAAAAGATAGTCTAATGTGTCAGTTATTACTTGGTTATTGCCACGGACTATCTGGCTGATTGAATTAAAGCAAAATTTTCTCCTTTAAGATTTATCCATCTAGGAGCTAGAATTGTTACCATAATTTCAGATTAGATATTGAAACCTTGATCCAATCTGAAACCTTAGAATTATTAGAATGGCATCGCCTGTGCCAGCACCTTGCCACCTTTGCCGCAACTAAGCTGGGGGCGACAGCTGCGCGTCATCTGAAAATACCTGATTCTCAGACCCAAAGCGAACTGTTGTTAGAGCAAACCAAAGAAATCTACCAACTGGAAAGTTGCCTAACCACGGGACTGTCATTTGAAGGAATTCAAGATATTGGCGATTCCCTAGAACGAGCAGAACGCAGTGGAGTTTTGGCAGGAGAAGAACTGTTAGCGATCGCTACTACCCTCGCTGGTGCCAGAAATTTGCGCCGTGTCATCGACAATCAAGAAGATTTGCCGATATTGACTGATTTGGTTGCCGATTTGCGGACTTATCCCGAACTAGAACAGGAAATTCACCGCTGTATTGATGAACGGGCCCAGGTAACTGACCGCGCAAGTCAAAAACTGGGAGAAATTCGCACAGACTTGCGGCGAGTACGCAGCCAAATAACTCAAAAGCTGCAAAATATCTTACAGGCAAAATCTGGCGCAGTTCAAGAACAGCTGATTACGCAACGGGGCGATCGCTTTGTTATCCCCGTAAAAGCACCCCAAAAAGATGCTATTCCCGGTATAGTTCACGATACCTCTACCAGCGGTGCCACCCTGTATGTGGAACCGAATTCAGTAGTGCCTCTAGGCAACCAACTGCGGCAAATTATCAGAAGAGAGCAAGCCGAAGAAGAAACGATTCGCCGCATTTTGACTGAACAAGTAGCCGCAGTTAAACCAGATTTAGAGAGATTGTTAGCGATCGCCACCACTTTGGATCTGGCAACCGCTAGATCGCGATATAGTTTCTGGCTAGGAGCAAACCCTCCTCGATTTATCCAGCGCGAAGACAGGGAAATGATTACCTTGCGGAACTTGCGACATCCTCTGTTAGTGTGGCAGCAACAGCACGAACAAGGGCAACCAGTAGTTCCTGTAGATTTACTGATTAGTCCACAAATTCGGGTAGTGACAATTACGGGGCCTAATACTGGCGGTAAAACTGTAACTTTAAAAACTTTGGGGTTAGCAGCATTAATGGCCAAAGTGGGTTTATTTGTCCCCGCCCGCGAACCAGTAGAAATACCTTGGTTTGATAAAGTGCTGGCAGATATTGGCGATGAACAATCCTTACAGCAGAGTTTGTCTACATTCTCTGGACACATCCGCCGGATTAGTCGGATTTTGGAAGCATTGGGGAATGGGGAAGTAGAGGAACAGGGGAGCAGGGGAGCAGCACTTCGGCTACGCTCAGTGACCGAGGAGCAGAGGAGCAGCACTTCGGCTACGCTCAGTGACCGAGGAGCAGAGGGGGAACTTTCTACTTCTAACTCAGCACTCGTTTTACTTGATGAAGTCGGCGCAGGAACCGATCCAGTGGAAGGTAGTGCCTTAGCGATCGCTTTGTTGCAATATCTTGCCAACCATGCCCAGCTAACGATCGCCACTACTCACTTCGGCGAACTAAAAGCCCTGAAATACGAAGACGATCGGTTTGAAAATGCCTCTGTAGAATTTGACGAAAGTACTCTGTCGCCGACTTATCGTCTGCTGTGGGGCATCCCCGGACGTTCTAACGCCTTAACTATTGCCCTGCGCTTGGGATTAAAACCAGAAGTTGTACAACAGGCAAAAACCCAAGTTGGAGAAGCCACAGATGAAGTTAACCAGGTAATTGCTGGGTTAGAAGCGCAACGCCGCCGCCAAGAAACCAAAGCTGCGGAAGCCCAAGTTTTGTTACAGCAAGCGGAACGTTTATATAAAGAAGTATCTGCAAAAGCCGCAAGTTTGGAGGAAAGGGAAAGCAGTTTGCGGGCTTCCCAGGAAATAGCAGTCCAACAAGCGATCGCTCAAGCAAAAGGTGAAATTGCCCAAGTAATTCGCCGTTTGCAGAAAGGTACGCCCACAGCCCAAGAGGCGCAGCAAGCTACTAATGCTTTGAATCAAATTGGCCAGCAATATCAGCCAGCAGCGCCAGCAAAACCAAAAGTTGGGTTTATGCCCAAGATAGGCGATCGCATCCGGGTTCCCAAATTGGGACAGATAGCAGAAGTGATCGCTGCTCCCGATCAAGATGGTGAGTTAAGCGTTCGCTTTGGGCTAATGAAGATGACTGTGAAGTTAGAAGACGTAGAATCTTTAGACGGTCAAAAAGCCGAACCAGTTGTCAAACCCAAACCAGCCCCAGCAGCAGTAACCCCGCCACCACAAAATGTCCCAGAAATTCGGACTTCCCAAAATACCATCGATTTGCGTGGTAAACGCGTGGCTGATGCCGAATACATTTTAGACAAAACCATTTCGGAAGCTACAGGCCCAATCTGGATTATTCACGGCTATGGCACTGGTAAGCTACGACAAGGAGTTCACGCCTTTTTGCAACAGCATTCCAGAGTGAACAACTACGAACCAGCAGAACAAGCAGATGGCGGCACTGGTGTTACCGTTGCTCACATCAAATAAAAAGCAGGAATGCTATGTTACTTGAACTCAATCAACTAATTGTTAGAGCCGGTCATCAGTTGTTGATTAAAGATGTCTCTTGGTCGGCATACAAACGCATTTTAGCAGAACTAGGAGACAATCGCAGTTCGCGGATAGGTTACAGTCAAGGGGTGCTAGAAATAATGGCTCCATTGCCAGAGCATGAAGTAGCTAAAGTTATTATTGGCGACTTGGTAAAAGTTTTATTAGAAGAACTTGATCTGGAATTTTGGAGTTTGGGTTCTACAACTTTTGATCGGGAAAGTATGGATGCTGGGGTAGAACCCGATGATTGTTTCTATATCCAAAATGAAGCTAAAATTAGGGGCAAAGATAGAATCAATTTAGAAACTGACCCGCCTCCAGATTTGGCTATTGAAATTGATATTACCTCTCGCACTCGTTTTAATAATTATCAATCTTTGAGAGTACCGGAACTGTGGCGATGGAATGGAAGTAAGTTAGAAATAAACGTGCTTTTTGATGGTAAGTATGTAGAATCAAATACCAGTTATATTTTCCCCAATCTCTCAATAAACCAAGTGATTCCCGAATATTTGATGCTAAGTAAAACCAATGGCAGAAATGCGACAATCAAAGCATTTCGTGTGTGGATAAGACAGCAAATTAGTAGCCCTATTTAGTTTAAATTATCAGAAATGCCTACTCAAAAAAGTTATAGCTAGTCGGATAAAAATAGTGATATTTTGCTATTTATCCCTTACAAAACTAAACATTAGGAGATTTACGAAGCGTGGTTTACAGGTTAGCAAACCACGCTACTTACCTTTTATTTAATACCTATAATTAGCAGACATTAATATTCTAATTAAATAAAATATATCATAAATTATATGGATATAGAAATAGAAACTCTACAAGAAGCTGAAGCAGTAATTGAAAGTGACATAAGAGCCAAAGTCACGAGGCTAGACTTGAGTTTTTCTCATAGGTATAGGGATTCTGTTATTCCTGATTCTATCGGCGACATATTAAGTTTAGAAGAATTAACAATTTATAGTAAATCGTACAATATAGTTTATGGAATTGAACAAATACCAAGAACTATTGGAAAGCTAACTAACTTGAAAATACTTAAGATTTATGATTTATGTGAATTAGAATATCTACCTGAAAGTATCGGTAATATTACAAATTTAGAAGTTTTGCACATTGCTGATTGTTCACGCTTGAAAGCAATACCAAACAGTATTGGTAAACTCAAAAATCTTAAGCGGTTAGAGTTGATGGAATCAATGAGACCGCTTGCTAATTTTGAGAATTTACCTGACAATATTGGAGAACTTAGTTCTTTAAAAAAACTGATAATTAACTCTACAGTTATACAATCACTACCGAATACTATAGGTAATCTTAGTAATTTAGATTATTTAGAAATCAGCCGCAATCCCAAACTACATAAGTTACCAGATACTATTGGCAAACTGCAAAAATTAACAGTTATGAGGCTTGAAAGGGGATTTTTAAGTTCTTTGCCAGAGAGTATTGGTGAATTGCGAAATCTTAGAGAACTAATTATTAATGACAATAAATTAACTCAATTACCAGGGAGTATAGGTGTCCTGACTAAGTTAGAAAAGTTAGAGCTTATAAACAATCAGTTAACCGGATTACCAAATAGGATTGGGAATTTATCTGGACTTAAGAACAGTATACTTCTCTATGGGAATCCTCTAAAGTCTCTTCCTGAAAGTGTTTTCAATTTACCATTTGAAATAGATTGGTGATGATTATAGAGTGATTTGCTTGGGTGAAGTAATGAAATTAAGCCATATTTAAGCATAAGTTTTGGTAAATATCTAAACTATACTATTACCTCTGCCCATTAACTTTGTAAATGAGTTCTGATATCTGCATGGTTTGTGGTTAAAGTTATAGTACCAACTTAGTTGGAATAAATCAATTGCCAACATCTTCAAACGCTGACTTTATCAAATTTTTAAGTTTGTCATCAGTTTTATTCATGGAGGCGTCAATCGTCCTGATGTTGCCCAGCCTATACTGAAATAACAGGCTGCACACAAGTAAAACTCAGTTGGGGTAATGTCCAGTAGCAAAAAGTGCCTTTAGGAAATAGGATAAATATTTGTAGAGTAATTATGTATATATTAAGACCAAGTAATAAATATCAAGAAATTTCAAAATTTGAAAATGCAAACAAATTAGGAGGTATTCTACATAATTACTTAGCGATCGCTAGCGGTTAGCATTCAAAACAATAGTTTATTTATACTCTGATGCGGAGCTAACAGCGAAAGTCGGGTAAACCTTAATTAGAATTGATAATTTTTTACTTTGTCGAAAATAAATTTTCATCTAGAGTAAGACAAAGATACCTACTGTGTACCACATATAAAAGCTAGCTGAAGCCTCCGGCTCATAGCTATCTATGGGAAACCAAGCTTGATTCTTAAGAGTCTGGTTTCAAAATGGGTAACAGCAACATCCCCTATCAGCTCGATCACCTATGCTAAAAGTTATGCACTCGGCCGCCAACTCAGCCACTCCAAATTCCCAGTGGGAGGATTTAATCAAGCTTCCAGCCCCAAACACGGTTCAATGGGACAATATCAAAACCCAATTAGACTTGGTGCTGTTAGCGCTAGAAACCTTAACTGGGATTGGTTCAGAGGCAATGCTTTCGGCGGCAACCGATCTGAATTTAGAGTCAAGAGTGCCAGACCGCGTAGCTTTATGGCGATTGCGCCAATCAAATCCTCTACGCAAAGGTCAAGGAGGGCGAAAAAAACTAGATGTCGAAGAAGCGCGATCGCTTGTTTTGATCGTCTGCTACCTAGCCAAACAGCACCAGGAATTGATTCGCCGTGCTGTCGGTCTGTTAGAACAAATGGCAGAAAATAACCGGGAACCTCACCAGGCTGCTTTACTTGGAGACTATATTGATGCTTTTTGCAACACCTACCAAGAGCGGATGGAAGAGGACGAGCAAATCTCAACGGATTTACTAACTAACCTGGCCTTAAAACTGCTTGTAGATTTACTTTTTTACAGCGCTCCTGGTGGGCATCGCCGTCTCTGGCTAGCACTTATAGACCGTTCAACAAAATTTTAAATTTTAGATTTGAAATTCCTCAACCAAAATTCGTTTTCAAAAGTTTGCTAGGTAAGGATTCCTTTTTGATGGTCATTAGTTCTTGAGCGATGCACTATCAACAATGCTTCTTCCTTGCACGCCAGTTTGCATCACAGAAGGAACCTGACAAATTTCTGAGTGGAAGAATCCACCGTTCCAACTTTTCTTTGCAAGCAACTGGCTCAATTTTTGCAAAATCCCAATATAGTCTTCTTCGTAGTTCCTGTCATGCCTCTATCAAATTCAGTTATTCGTTGCTATACACCACCGACTTGCACGCTAGAAGTATTCGCGCAAAGCTCACCTCTGTCTCGTTGGATGGGGAAAACTGTCCTCAAACATCTGAGTTTTGAGCTACGTTTTGACGATCCCCGACTTCCAGAAGAACAAAGAGTTCCAATTCGGGGCGATCGCGAGCAACTTGAAGCTTTATGTGATGCCGTCACCAACTATGTACAGCAATTCCTCCAACAGTCTCCAGAAAGCTTTTGGGTCAGTTTCCCCAGTACCCAGGAGTCAAGCACAGCACTGGATGAGCCAGAATTAAAGTCTTCAACAAAAACATTAAATGCTTTTAGTAACCAGATTCCAGGGGCAAATATCCACTTAGAACCAAGCAGCTATTTAACTCACAACCTATTTCTTGGTTCTCTGGCCAACTATTCCTCCGGCCCCGTAATTCAACTCAGTTTGCTGCAACTATTCGATTTGGCAAGTGCTTTAGATGAATACTCAACTGATGTCATGGCACTTCCAACTCTCAACAGCACAGGTTCGACTCTGAGGTTTCCTGCTTGGGCGCCTGTTGCCGCAGTATTAGTATTAGGTGTAGGTTTTTTACCAGTTACTTGGCAATATGCTAACAATATTAGAGAAAAGCAACAACAGACAGCCAAAACATCAAATTCAGAAGCAGTAAAGACTGCTCTAGAACCTTCATCTTCACTAAACTTTCCCACCCCTGAACCTGGGCTAACCCCTCCATCAAATAATTTGCTAGGTTCTACACCTCCACTTTCCACATCCACTTTACCCCAAGCACCTCTAACAGCCCCTAGTTCTAGTAGTTTCTCTCCACCGCCACCAAATACGTTGACAATACCTCAAGGGACGACTGCAACCCTTCCTAGTAATCGAGCGAGCGCACCATCCAAGAAAATCCCAGGTCAGGAAATTGCCATATTACCAAATCTTGGACAGAATTCAACCGGGTCAAGTCCCCAAGCCGGTGCTATCCCTCAACTGCGGAATTTGCCACCTAGACTATCTTCTAACGCCAATAGCTTACCAACTAATATCTCACCAGTCCTCCCTCCATCTCTTGACACCATACCCAATAAGAATCGTGTCAATACCCCAGCCCAACCCTCCCCACTAACTTCACAACAGCTAGACGAAACAATTAGTTCTTTACAGCAATCTTCTGCTGGAGAGAAACCTACTTCACAACTTCCCTCCTCTAGAACTGCTGCTAATAATCCATTTATCGATCAATTAGGGGACGCAGGTAAAAACCCTACATCCAGAGAAGTAGCTACTGACACATTATTTGACACACCGCAAGTAGCAGAAGCTAGACAATACCTAACAAAGCGTTGGCAACCGCCTACTGGACTGGGACAAACATTAGAGTACAGTTTGATAGTTGGTGTTGACGGCACAATTGAACGAATTTTCCCCCTTAATAAGGCAGCAAGAGAATTCGTTGATAACGCCGGGATGCCTGAAGTTGGCAAACCTTTTGTTTCCGCTAATAAAAATGGACAAAATGTCAGAATTCGAGTTGTTCTCAGTCCTGATGGCAAGGTACAGACTTTTCCCGATGAATAACTAAACTCATCCTTTTAATGCCACTTGTAAAACTGGTACAAATTTTGTGCCAGTTTTTACTGACTACATTGCTCTTAAGCTCACTTGTTGAAATCCAGTTACGCAACTGGTCTTACTATTAATTACCAGTAAACCTACCAATAAATATAATTCTTCTTAACTTCAATTTTCCAAAACTAAACTATAGATACAAGTCTGGAAACCCAGATTAAATCTTACACTTCTTAATTACAAATTAATAATTGGTATTAATAACTCATATCAAAGGTAGAAAATATGCAAACAATTGGTATCCAAAAAGATAGTGCAGCTTGGATTATTCAAACTTGGGTAGCTTTTGTGATTTCTATTTCTATGACCACCTTCGATATTGTAAACTTACCTGTAAATGCTTGGGTGAAAGGCTTTATAGATATGAGTATGCTTTCTCTGTTGGCTCAACTTTACTTTTGCAAAAACTACTAGAGAGTTGCACGAAACTAGAAGATTAAGCGCTAGGTTAGACGAGGCAAAAGTAGAAAAATTACTTTTACAACACGATCATCTAAATTTTAAATGAAGAGAGTTAGTTCTTACAGGGAATTCAAAATTATCCTGACATCAGAAATTAACTACATAACGAAAAACAAAAGGACTGAATATTCCAGTCCTTTGTTATATTGATTTAACGTTTTTATCTTAATAACGGGATTTTTTGGTTTTTGACTTTTGCTTTTTACGCCGACGTTGGCTAGCAGCAACTGCCTCTTCTACAGGATAACCTATTAAAGGAATTACCTGATATTTGCGTTCTTCTTCTAACTTTTTCAGTTCAGTGTAATCAACCCAGTGAATGCAATCAACCGGACAAGTGTCAATTGCTTCTTGGATAATTTCTTCAGCGTCCCCATCTTGCCGAACCACGCGCGATCGCCCGTAATCTGGTTCAATATAAAAGGTGTTACGCGCAACATGAGCGCAATGCTTGCAACCAATACAGGTGATTTCGTCAACATAAACACCATTTTGGCGCAGTACACCACCTAATTCCGGTTCCAAACCAGAACGTTCTGGGGCATCCCGTAAAAAACCCCCTAATTCTGGTTCCAAACCGGAACGGTTATCTTCTTGTTCTTCCGGTGACGGCAGAAAATCAGCCATTACGCACTCCAGCGCTGTACTACCAGGCGAATTGAACCATCTTCATTTTTTTGTTGTTCAGAAACTTGAAAACCAACACGAGCAGTTTCTTTCAGAACTGTTTGATAAGCATAGCGCTGTGTTACTTGGCGCAAAAATCCATCTACAGATAGGTCTTGTTGCCAATATTGCAAGTCAGCCACCAATTCATATTCTTTGCCATTCCATCTAAAGCCGATGTCATAGCCATTTTCCTGCTCAATACTAACTTCCGCAGGATGGGTTTGACCGCGATAGCCACGAACTTCGCGCGGGCCGGGTTTCCAGTCTACGCCCAATTCAGTCAAAGCATCTTTCAAAGAATCAAGGTTACGGATTTGAGTCTTAATTTGGCTAAAGTGTGACATGGTGGTTGTGAATTAATAACACTAAACTACTGTGAAAACTTACCAATCGCTGTAAGTGGTGTGTGTATTCGCCACATTAGATTGCTGCACCTTGGCGGCGAAATATTCTGAGGTTGGCTCATGATTAAGTACTTGCCCCAGCTGCGCCTCTATTGCTGCTGTAACTTCAGCGCAAGAATTACCCACAATGCCAGTGACTTTCTCTTGTACCCGACCGTCTGGATAGATTATGAACTCTAATGTCTCCATTCTTTTGGCCAACCAGGATAAGTACGATTAAATTGTACTGCCTTAGCAGAAGGCTACAAATATAGCCGTAGGAACATTTTTACTAGTTACTAGATACAAACTTGCCATTTGTTAACTAATGTTCCATCTTTCAACATATATATCTCATAATCTTTACAAAACTTATTAATATTATAAGCACACACGTCAGTATTTAGTTAGTTTCTCTTAACCTCATTGATTAGTCAAGGTAACAACTGAAGCTTGCTAAGTAAGCTGCAAAAGTCCTAAAAACAAGCATTAGAGGTAGTATAGCCAGCAAATAATTCACAAAAATATAAAATTTATTGAAAAACTTTATTCTTAGCATTCGTTCTACCTTATTATTCTCCAGGTAGATTTAGATGCAGTGCAGTATAACTCTAAAGTAATATAGTGTGTATACGTAGGTATTGTATTAGGCCTTTAGATATCAGTTACTTTAGCTGGCATCGGCTGTAGAAAGATTTTTAAAGTGCGTTCGCTATTTTCTGCCATTAATAAGATTTATCAACCTCGACTCTAGACATTTAAATATGTACAAATTTGCCCCAGCTTGGGAGAAGGAGCAAATAGTCTTTGGTGCTGCACGACCTGGATATTCTGATAAGAACGTTCAGGATTGGATAGAATTCATGAAGCGCCAAAATATCAAGCGTGTTTGCTGTCTTCTTGATGAACAACAGCTAGCTTTTTACTCTAATCTTCTAAACACATACAAACAAAAATTTGGGAATCAACTAGTTTGTTGGGCACCAATTGCAGATTTCCATTTAGCTGATTTAAAAACCCTCACACATAAAATACTTCCTTTCTTAATAGAAGCAGATAAAGAAAATGAGAAAGTCGTTGTTCATTGCTCTGGTGGAATTGGGCGTACTGGACATGTGTTAGTGGCATGGCTAGTTAGTGTCCGAGGATTATCAAATCAAGCTGCAATAAATGCTGTCAAAAAAACAGGTAGAAATCCTTATGAAGCGGCGATCGCTGCTATATTTAGAGGTAGAAATCCCTTGAAAGTTATAAAAGAACTTAACGCGCTTCTGAATGATTGCCGTCTCTCAGTGAATAAAACATTTTGATGCTATCATCCTGTTTAATCAGTCTATTGACGAGGTAAATTCTATGGCAATGGTTCTTGATAAAGTAGTTCCTTTTGGGAGGTCAATGGATGAATATATAAAAATATTCAATTTAACAAATGCAGATTTAAATAAAAAAATTATTGGAATTGGAGATGGGCCAGCAAGCTTTAATGCAGAATTGACACGTCAGGGTAAAAGTGTAGTTTCTGTTGATCCACTGTACCAATTTTCTGGTAATGAAATATTGCAAATATTTAATGAAGTAGTAGATAATATCATTAATCAAGTCAAGTCTACAACGAATGATTGGGTATGGAGCTATCATAAATCTCCAGATGATTTACGACACAATCGAGTGAAAGTTATTCAAGAATTTCTGTCTGATTATGAAACTGGCAAAAAGAGCAATAGATACGCAGTCGGTGAATTGCCAAAATTAGCTTATGAGAATCAAGAGTTTGAGCTAGCTCTTTGTTCGCATTTATTATTTTTATATTCAGATCATCTCGATTACAATTTTCACTTAAATTCAGTAGGTGAGATGCTGCGTATTGCTAAAGAAGTCCGAATATTTCCCCTCATAACTTTAATGTGGAAACACTCACAACATTTAGATGAAATAGTAAAATATTACACTTCAATGGGTTATAAAATAGATATTGGAAAGGTTGAATACGAATTCCAGCCTGGTGGAAATAAAATGTTGAAGATAACCAGAGATGTTATATAATTCGTATTCATCAAAAATTGGTATAACTATTACGGTAGCATCTCATAACCATTCGGTGAACTTCATGCGTTTTGACTGTTTCCAAAAGAATTTGGCATAATTCCTCAGCATTGTCTGCTGTCATACCTAAGATTGATGAAAAGAGACGAGCTTTATCTTTGCCTTCATCATGCTCTGGATTGAGGCAGTAGTCACGCAGTTTACAAATATCAACGGATGTATTTTCTGCATTTGGGATTAGATTAGTTGAACTAGAGCTTTGATATTCTCAAACGTGATTTGATGCGAGTTATCTCAAAATTAGTATAGGCGATCGCTTCCTACAGTTAGATAGGATAGATTGCTTCAATGTTGGTAAACTCAAGTGAATCATCTGACACTGTAGCTGAGATGTCAGCGCCTAGTTCAGCATAACAGTTTAAAACACGAGTATATGGAAAATCATCATCTATGTCTTCATAATAATCGCTATAAAAGTTAGTGCTTCTTGGAGCATTAACTCTTATACACTCTACACTCGCCTCTACATTTATACCGCACCCTATACTAACTTCTATACTATGCTCATCAAAATCCCAGATCAACACTGGCTCAGTGATTTCAACATTTAAATGCCTAATATGTTCTACAAACATTGGCTCATAGTAATTTCGATAATCAGAATCAGAAATGTGAAAGTAAGAATTCCTAACTTCCTTCAAGCGTTCACGAACGCTATTTACAACTTCATCCAAATTAAGTCTCGCTTGAACCCACTCAAGATTTATATGTTCAAATCGTTCTGCATGTTCTTTGTTGAAAGCTTCGGGTGAAGGGTAATATAAAGCTGTTAAGCCATTTTGAGCTAGATCACCTACAAGTTCCTGACGCAATGAAGTTTTGTCTGGGGCCGCAAAATCTTTTGTATTTTGAGAAATGAAGACATATTGTTCTCCATGTCTACGTTTTTTACAAGTTTCAATAAATAATAACCAAATGATTGTATCTCTGAGTTCTTTCCCAGATTCAATACATGGTGGTATTCTTTCCGTAGCTCTTTGCATCGCTTCACGTAAAACAGAAGGCTCAAGAGGAATGCGGAACAAACGTCTACTTCGGACAAGTTTTTCTAAATTTTCCTCCCATGCAGTCAATGTGCGCTTAAATACTTCTGTAGCCTCAAACTGAGGTGTATCTCTTATTCCTATTCGTTCGGCGTTCTTAATTGCAGCTTCAATATTGTTAGCTCGTGCAGTCACTTCTCTTTTGAAATGAGCACGAACTTCCATCTCAACAGGTTCAAGCAGTAACACTTGTGAAAAACGCTTCTCAGCGAAGTCTAGAAGTACTCGCATCTTTTGTGAGCGGAACCAAGGATCGGCAATTATGACATTTGCATCAATAACTATATCCATCAATACATACCTTTATCATGTATTTTATGAAGCAATCTAAGCTATTTAGTGTACAGAAAATTTCTGTACGTACACCCTAACGTGTGGAAGCCTGAGTTACCAATACTGACTGCAAATTTACTTCATTCTCACTTGGCGATGCCCAAGCTGCTTAGAATAGTAGTGATAGAAAGGATTGTAATTATGAACGTCGTCATTCCTAATGAAATATTAATCGCAACTCGGATGACTGAAGGCGAAATGAAGCAGGAAATTGCAGTGATGCTGTTTCAAAAAGAAAAGTTAACTCTTGCTCAAGCCAGTCGGTTTGCAGGTATGAATCGTATAGCATTTCAGCATCTACTCGCAAGTCGTCAAATTTCAGTGCATTATGGGGTCGAGGATTTTGACCAAGATATAGAAAACTTGCGGGCGATGGGTAGACTGTGATCGTTGTCAGTGATACTTCACCCATTAATAACCTCGCCGCCATTAACCATCTTCATTTACTACAACAGCTTTACGGAACAGTTCTAATTCCTGAAGCTGTTTACCGAGAACTAACTGATCCCAATTTTCCAGTTGCAGGTGCAATTGAAGTCCAAACTTTTATCTGGATTCAAACTCGTCCAGTTCAAGATCGAACATTGGTTGAAGCACTCAGCAATGAACTGGATATTGGTGAAGCTGAAGCGATCGCTCTAGCGCTGGAAATGAAAGCAGATCAAGTTTTGATTGATGAACGTCGTGGTCGCATGGTTGCAGCTAGGCTAAATCTTGGTTACACAGGAATTTTAGGGATTTTGGTTGAAGCTAAAAGTCAAAAGCTGATTTTTGCTGTGAAACCTTTGTTAGATGCTTTGATTAACCAAGCAGGATTCTGGGTGGCAGAACCTTTATACAAGAGGGTTTTGCAGCTTGTTGATGAAAATTAAATGTGGCATAGACTTTATAACTGAGCAGCAGTAGGCATTCTAAAAATCTTTTCACCTATTAACTTTCCTAGCAAGTGTTTGCGGTTAATTTGCCAGTGATACTTCGCCCATCAATAACTTTGCCGCCACTTTACTGAGTTTCCTTTTACTCTGATTCAAATTTCCACCAGAAGTCTATTGACTTCTGGTAAATCTATTGAGAAGCTAATAGTTAGATTTACTAACTAATAGAAGTGCATCAAACTTGTGACAATACTGACAGGAAAAATAAATCGATCGCAACCTCAAGAAGAACCAAAACCGTTGATTTTGGAAACTCAGGGACTCACACGCCGTTTTGGTAAGTTAACCGCAGTTAATAACCTGAGCATATCTGTAGAACAGGGCGAAGTATTTGGACTGCTTGGCCCCAATGGCGCAGGGAAAAGTACAGTTATTAAAATGTTGACAACCTTGTTGCCTATCAGTGCAGGGAAAGCAACCTTAGCTGGCTATGACGTGGCTCGTCAATCTAATCCTGTGAGACGGGCTATCGGCTATGTACCCCAAGCGCTCTCTGCTGATGGTAGTCTCACGGGATACGAAAATCTCTTAATCTTCGCCAAGCTGTATGGAATACCTGCCAAAGGACGCGATCGCCGTATCTATGAAATTCTAGAATACATGGGTTTGCAAGATGCGGCGAAACGCTTGGTACGAAACTACTCTGGTGGGATGATCCGCAAGCTGGAAATTGGCATATCAGTTCTACATCAACCCCAAATTCTGTTTCTTGATGAGCCGACTGTCGGACTAGATCCCATCGCTCGAACTCAAGTATGGCAGCTTGTATTACAACTCTGTGCTGATTACGGCACAACTATATTTTTAACAACCCACTTTTTAGAAGAAGCGGATAGCTTATGCAACCGAGTGGCTATTATGCAGCAAGGTGAAGTCGTTACTACAGGTACACCAAGCGACTTAAAAGCTTCTTTAAATAACCCAAATGCAACTTTGGATGATGTCTTTATTCACTATACAGGCAACCAGTTAACATCAGGAGTCAACTATCGTGACACAGCAAGAACCAGACGTACTGCTCAACGGTTGGGTTAAAGCACCACCCACTGTCCGAGGAAATTCGATCTCTGCAATAAAAGAGCTAGTTACAAAAACTCTGGCGATCGCAGAATTAGAAATACGTAAACTTCGCCACGATCCCACTGATTTAATAGTTCGAGCTGTGCAACCAACCTTATGGCTGCTAATTTTTGGGCAAGTTTTCACCCGCACTCGTGCCATTCCTACAGGGAACTTACCCTATTTGGACTTCATTTCTGCTGGTATTTTGGCTCAGAGTATTTTGTTTGTGGCAATTTTTAGTGGTGGAATGACGCTAATCTGGGAGCGAGATTTAGGCATTGTCCATAAATTTTTAGCTAGTCCTACGCCTCGTGTGGCGATGGTGTTGGGCAAAGGTCTAGCATGTGGGGTACGGTGCTTATCTCAGGTAATATTCATTTACGGATTGGCATTTTTATTAGGTGTCAAACTAAATCTTTATCCTCTAGCTATTCTCCAAGTACTGCTGCTAGTCATACTGGGGGCGGGAACATTTTGTATTTTTTCATTAATTATTGGCTGTTTGGTGAAAAGCCGAGAAAGGATGACGGGTATTGGACAATTGTTAACCATGCCGTTATTTTTTGCGAGCAATGCCATCTATCCCATCTCGTTGATGCCCAGTTGGTTAAAGTTGATTTCCCATTTAAATCCGTTGACTTATCTGGTTGACGGCTTACGTAGCACCATGCTGTTAAACGGCACTAGCATCTATGGCTTTGGTCTGGATTGTACAATTCTCTTATTCACATTAATAATTTTGGCCATTCTAGGTGGAAAACTTTATCCACGGGTGGCCATGTAACTAGGAGAACAACAAGCCCATGACCTTGGATAAACCTAATCAAGGTGCAACTTCCGAAGAATGTGCCGCTAGAGTAATGGAAACAGTTCCATTAGTGATGCGGTTTATCCGAGCGGATATGCGTGCCCATAGTGCCGCTTTTTTATCCATACCTCAATTGCGATCGCTAGCATTTATCAACCGCAATCCTGGTGCTTCATTATCTGACTTAGCAGAGCATTTAGGTGTCACCTCTGCTACAGCATCAGCAACCATTGAACGTTTGGTACAACGCGACTTCGTGAAACGGATTGCTCATCCTCAAGAGCGGCGGCGGGTGCTGCTCAATTTAACTGAAGATGGAAAACACCATCTCAAGCAATCTCAAGATCAAACTCGCGCTCATATTAGCGATCTGCTCAAAGGTCTTTCAGAAGACCAAATTTCCAATATTGAAGAAGGCTTAACTCTACTAAAAAATGTCTTCGAGAAAACAGAACTCAAAGCCCCATAACTTTGAGGTTGCACAACACGATCCCTTTGCAGCCTTTAAGTTTCGAGACTATCGGCTATTTACCATTGGACGGCTGGTGCTGTTCGTGGGGTCGCAAATGCAAACTGTAGCTATCGGCTGGGAACTCTATGAGCGGACTAACTCAGCGATCGCTTTAGGTGGTGTAGGACTGGCGCAAGTCCTACCGATGATTATTCTCACCTTAATTGCCGGAGATGTTGCCGATCGCCGCGATCGCAAACTCACCATGTTACTCTCGGTAATGTTGCTAGCCCTCTGCTCCCTAGCTTTAGGGGTGCTTTCCTATACTCAAGGGGCAATTTTTCTAATTTACGCCTGCTTAGTATTAACAGGTGTCGCTAGGGCATTCCTCAAACCTGCCAGTGATGCTTTGATGTGGCAATTAATACCTGTCAGTGCGTTTACCAATGCAGCTACTTGGAATAGTAGTAGCTTTCAATTGGCTGCTGTTGTTGGCCCAGCCTTCGGGGGATTTGGGATTGCGCTATTGGGAAGTGCTACAGGAGTTTATGTGTTAGCTGCGATCGCAGCGTTGCTGTGTTTTATTTTAACGTTGGCGATCGAACAGCAAAAAGTCATCCGCAAAACTGAGCCAATCTCATTTCAAGCACTTGCAGCCGGTGCTAAATTTGTTTGGCAGAATCAGTTGATTTTAGCAGCGATTACATTGGATATGTTTGCTGTATTGTTGGGTGGTGCGATCGCATTGTTACCCATCTTTGCCAAAGATATTTTACATGTGGGGCCAGTGGAGTTGGGATATTTACAAGCAGCCCATTCCATCGGTGCTTTGACTATGGCGATTACACTGGCGTATATACCACCGTTACGCAAAGCAGGCCCAGCCTTATTATGGTCAGTGGTTGGTTTTGGGGTTGTCACAATTATCTTTGGACTTTCTCGTTCCTTTTGGCTGTCTATGTTGATGCTGATCCTTGGTGGCGCACTAGATAGTATTAGCGTTGTGATACGCCATACATTAGTTCAAATCAGAACACCGGATCATTTACGCGGTCGGGTTGCTGCTATTAATAGCGTGTTTATTAGTGCCTCAAATGAATTAGGCGGCTTTGAGTCCGGCTTGACTGCTGCTTTATTTGGCCCGGTGATTTCCGTTGTGGGTGGTGGAATTGGCACAATTTTAGTAGTGATTGCTACAGCTATGATTTGGCCAGGAATTCGTAAGTTAGGAGCTTTGCAAGAGTATAAATAAATTTAAAATGGCAGTATTAGATGATGGAGTTATATCCACTACTAAGTCTTCCATAGATAATAAAAATCCCACCCTATGTAAAAGCTACAAAATTATAATTGTTATCTTTTGCTAGGATGGGATTTTTGTTTAGTGAAAGTTGCACATCACATAATTAAAAGATAGATCAACCCAGACTTTTGGAATTATGTATAACTTGAATTTGCCTTTCAATTTATACAATTGCCACTAAGCAGTTGGGCCACCACCACCAAAACTTGGTACACTGCCTCCAGTTGGAATACCATACTTAGAAGGGTCGAAGCTATCAGCCGTTGGAATACCATACTTAGAAGGGTCGAAGCTATCAGCCGTTGGGATGCCAGAGCTACCTAAACTAAAGCTGCCTTCTTTTGGAATACCATACTTAGCAGGATCGAAGCTGCCTTCTTTGGGAATTCCATACTTATCAAAATCAAAGCTGTCAGCCGTTGGGATGCCATACTTAGCAGGATCGAAACTGCCTTCTTTGGGAATTCCATACTGATCAAAATCGAAGCTGTCAGCGGTTGGGATGCCAAAAGCGCCTCCAGATGCGAAAGGATCGCTGGAGTTGCTAGCCTGACCACCACTATTAACGGGATTACCAAAAACAGAATTTGAATCAGATGCCATTAGAGTTAATTCTCCTATTAGGACATAAATTTGGCTTCATTAATAAATATCACAAAGCACAATTAAGCTTCATCTGTAGCTTTTTTATTGTTTTTTTAATTTCTAATCTTGAGCTTTTAGGACTAAATTACAGAGTTTTTTTAGAAAATTTACTAAATCCAAAAAACACTTGTAATTAATGCTATTTACCTAAAAAATATATAAAAACTCACTGAGCTATACAATGAAAAATCTTTAGATGCTTATGTCAAATCTTTAGATACTTTTTCTATTGCAATTTGCAGGGTAAACTCATTTAAATTTGTATAGATCGGACTTGACAAATTGGCTTCATAAGTAGAGAGACTATAATGCTGTATTTGAAAATTTCAAATAACAAATTGCTCGTATACTTGAAAAATTATCTAGAGTGGGAGGGCAACAAAGCTGTTCCTGGCTTGCTAAATGCAGCGTCTCGCCCAGAAGAATACAAAGAGACAAGCTACTACGTAGCTTTCATCGGGAATAAAAGGAAGAGATAAGTTAAGAATTATTCGGCGCCAGTTTAGAGACAGTTAGTATTATTAGTTACTATAATTGCCTTGCGGGTGTCTGAGATTAGCTCAAAGTATTTGACTATAATAGTAGATATAAACCTTGTTTCTAAGCCTCAAATTTGAATAAATACTATAGATTGTTTTTATAGGTGAGCATTATGAACAACAACCTTCCATTAGATCCTAGAAAAGGTTTTAACTTAGCCAAAACTTCAATGAATCAGGAGTCGCCTTTTGTAGAAAATGATGGATTGCTATTGTATAAAGATAGGTGCAAGACTCCAGAATTTCTAAACTCATCTTTTTGCATACATCTCTTTGATGAACGGGTTATCGTAGATCACTATGTACTGTTGTTTCCTGATTCAGAAGCTCTTACAGACTATGCTAAAGCTCTGATTAACTATGATGCCAAAATTACTGAAGGGCCAGGAAAATGGCCTGATGATTTTTGTCCTGAGCAAAATCTATTGCCTGAAGATGCTAGTATGTACTTTCTCTCAGCCTTAATGCCGTCAGGCATGATTTTGGTACTGCTTGCGCCTAACGCACCAGATGAACAGATTGCTAACTTATTCCAACAGCAAGGTTTTAATACTGTCCATCACGTTGCCATTCTTGTTGATGATATCTATACAGCAGCAGAAGTATGGCAGAAGAAAGGTTTTATTCCTCTGTCTCTAACTCCTCAAGAAGATGATTCCTTGTGCCAATGGTTTTTCCGCAATTGGGCAGGGCAAATTATAGAGCTAATCTGTCGGCAATGTATGGGCAAAGAGACTTTTTCCTGTGAGAATATTGCTGGTTTACGGCTTTCAGAATTGGCAGCCTAAATTTATAATTCGTAATTAGTAATACTCGCCAAAGGCGAGAAGCAAGCTACGTAATTCGTAATTATTTGGTCAAGTATGCTTCGCGCGACGGTGGTTAGCAGCTTGTAATAATAGAGATTCTGCAAAAGCGATCGCATCAGTTGCAGATTTACCACCAGCCAACTGCGCTAATTCTTCCCGGCGGGTGTTTAAATTATCCAAGGTAGTAACTCTAACAACGGTACGCTGTTCGGCATTATCATTGTTGGCTTTTTTACCTTTACCTTGATTGATAGTTTGCTTATCTACACGAAAATGCCGATCGGCCATTGCCGCAACTAAAGGTTGATGGGTAACACATAACACCTGGTTGTGTTGACTTAGCTGGTATAATTTTTCTGCGATCGCTTGGGCTACCCTTCCCGAAACCCCGACATCAATTTCATCAAATACCAATGTCCCGGCTACATCAACTTGAGAAAAACAAGCTTTCAGCGCCAGTAAAAAACGGCTCATTTCGCCACCAGAGGCAACTTCTGTTAAAGGTTGCAGTGGTTCACCGGGGTTGGAACTAAATGTAAAGGTAATTTTGTCTGCTCCCATCGCAGTTGGGAAAGCTGGTAATATTTCAACCAGAAATTTCACCTTTTCCATCGCTAGGGGTTTGAGTTCAGCTATCAAACGCGATTCTAAATTGGCCGCCGCCTGACTCCGCAATTGAGTTAACTGATTACTTGCTTGGGTAAGTTTCTCAAAACACGTCTTTTCTTGCTGTTCTAACTTTTCGATAGATTGTTCGCTGTCGTTAAGTTGGGCTAATTCCCCTTGGATACGTTGGTAATAAGCGATCGCTTCTTTTAGTGTCGGCCCATACTTGCGACAAATTTGCTTTAACTCCTGAATCCGTTCTTCCACCTCTTCCAATCGGTGCGGATCTGCTTCTAAACCGTCCCCATAAGCATTAATTTGCCTTCCCACTTCCATTACCGCAGCTTGCGCGTCCCGTACCAACTCCAATAGGGGTTGTAGTTGGTTATCGTATTCCACCATGTCATTTAATGTCGCCTCACTGTCTCCCAATAAATCACTTGCGGCGGGAGTTTCATGATCGTTTTGATACAAAGCCTGATAAACCTTGTAACTCATTTGTTGCAAATCGACGACATGATTCAGGCGTTCCCGTTCTTGTCCCAACTGTTCCAATTCATTAGGTTCGCCCAGATTCGCTGCTCCCAATTCCTGCACTTGATAAGCGAGCAAGTCGAGTTGTTGCAATCGTTCCCGTTCCGATGTCCGGCGTTTTTCTAGTGCTAAATGCGCCTGTTGGTAAGCACTGAAGCTTGCGGCGACTTTATGACGTTGCTGCATTAGAGAGTCGCCCCCATACAAATCTAACCAGTCGCGGACTTGGGCAGATTGTCCTACTTGTACAGTTTGACCTTGGGCGGTGATTTCCACCAAGCGATCGCGCATTCCTGCCATGATCTGCCGATTTACCAACACACCATTCACCCGCGATCGACTGCGGACATTACTCGTAGTGGCTGTGATTTCTCGGCTAATGACTACAGAATTTTCATCAAGCAAATCTATTTCTTGTTCGGTCAACCAAGCGGCTAGGGGAGGGTTTGAGGTGAAAGTAGCTTCTACCATCGCCCGACTTGTCCCCGTGCGAATGACTCTACTAGAGACTTTACCGCCCAAAGCAGCATCAATGGCATCTAAGATAATCGATTTTCCAGCGCCGGTTTCACCTGTTAACACATTTAGTCCCGCGCCAAATTCTAATTCCAATTGGTCAATTAGGGCAAAGTTTTCAATTCGCAGGCAAAGCAACATCAAGCCAAATTCTCCATGAGGGCAGATGCCGGATAATTCTAATTTACAGGATAATAAGTCTCATCTTTGAGCAACTAGCAATACCTAATACTATTGAACTAGTATGCCCGTTTAAGTGTAGCAGACTAGTGGGGAGTGGGGAGCAGGGAAAGAAGCAAGGGAGCAGGCTTGCCGCGAGCGTAGTCGAACGAAAGCAGGGAGCAAGGGAATTTTACCCTTTGCCCCCCGCATCCTGCCCCTTTGCCTCTTTCAATGCCCAATTCCCAATTTCTAAACATATTGTTACAATACTTAATGTGATCGTTCTGACTGGTGGCCTTCTTCATGATTGTTAAGACACTTCCCCCTAGTTCCCGACCGATTCAAGAGGACAGTCGCAACGGCACAAATCGCCGAGGCGACGAATTAAATGTTATTGATGTAGTGCCAGAAGATGGTACATCAACGTTAGCTGTACGCTCACCAAGACTTTTAGCAGCCCAAAAGGTGAGAACAGCAGCCCAACCTGAGACGCTTTACGATCCCGTGGGCATAGCGGCGCATTATCGAAATAGAAAAGTGCAAGTTTTACGGCGGATTTTTGCCGTGTTGGGGCCAACTCTATCCTTTGTGTTTGGATTGTGGTCGGATAGTAAACGGGGAATTGTCGTCAAAAATGACCGCCGCCGAGCCACTCAGCTACGAGTATTGCTGACCCAATTAGGGCCTGCTTACATCAAAATTGGACAAGCTTTATCCACCAGACCGGATCTAGTTCCTCCCGTATACCTAGAAGAATTAACTAAATTACAAGACCAATTACCGCCTTTTCCCAACGAAATTGCTTACCAGTTTATTCAAGAAGAATTAGGCGCACCTCCAGAAGAGGTTTACGCCGAACTCTCGGCACAGCCAATTGCTGCGGCTTCATTGGGGCAAGTGTATAAAGGTAAGCTAAAAACTGGTGAAGAAGTCGCTGTTAAAGTTCAACGCCCCGACTTAAGAGAGGGAATCACCATTGACTTGTATATTTTGCGTAACCTCGCCGCTTGGGTGCAGAAAAAAGTCAAACGGGTAAGAAGTGACTTAGTTGGGATTCTTGATGAATTAGGCGATCGCATTTTTGAAGAGATGGATTACATCCATGAAGGTGAAAATGCCGAGCGATTTTTCGAGTTATATGGTCATATAAAAGACGTATACGTACCGAAAATTTACTGGGAATACACCAATCGTCGCGTCCTGACGATGGAGTGGATCAACGGCACTAAATTAACCCAGACAGAAGAAATTAGTGCCCAAGGGATAGATGCTCGTTATCTCATTGAAGTGGGTGTGCAGTGTTCCCTGCGCCAGCTGCTAGAACATGGATTTTTCCATGCAGATCCCCACCCTGGTAATTTGTTAGCGACAACCGATGGCAAATTAGCTTATCTCGACTTTGGGATGATGAGCGAGATTAAGCCACCACAGCGTTATGGTTTGATAGAAGCGATCGTCCACGTTGTCAACCGCGACTTTGAAGGATTAGCAAAAGACTACGTGAAGTTAGATTTCTTATCACCAGAAACCGATTTAACACCAATTATCCCAGCTTTTGCCAGAGTTTTTGCTGATGCCCAAGGAGCCAGTGTTGCCGAACTCAACATTAAAAGCATCACCGATGAACTATCAGCCTTGATGTATGAGTATCCTTTCCGCGTACCGCCCTATTACGCCTTAATTATTCGTTCCCTGGTGACGCTCGAAGGTATTGCAATATATATAGATCCAAACTTTAAAGTTCTCAGCGAAGCTTATCCCTACGTTTCTAAACGTCTGTTAACAGACCCAGCACCGCAATTAAGAGCATCATTACAAGATTTGCTCTTTAAAGATGGCAGATTTCGCTGGAATCGCTTAGAAAACTTGTTAAAAAATGCGCGTAATAGTCAAGACTACGACTTTAATTTAGTGCTAAATCAAGGGATAGAATTTCTATCATCTGAACGTGGTGCTTTTATTCGTGACAAGCTAGTAGATGAATCTGTTAACGGACTCGATGCTTTCGGTAAAAATGTTTTACATAACTTTACCTCCTTGTTACGAGAACGGGTAGGATTGACAGCAGTTAATAAAACTCCAGCGGCCACGGTTGAACAACAACAAACCTTGGAGCATATAAAACGTATATTAGGTATTCTCCGAGAAACAAGAGGCTTTGACCCAGTGCAAATTACATCCCAAATTACTCAGTTATTGGTAAATTCAGACGTACAACGTTTAGGTCAACAAATTGCCAACCGCTTCACGCAGAAAGCTGTGGCCAGGTTAATTCGGCAATTATTGGCATCTTAATAAAAGTTATGAGTTAAAAACTTTATTTAACTCATAAATCATTCATTCTAGAACACCAATTCAGTAATCCTCGAAGAACCTCTCCCCCTACCCTCTCCTACAAGGCTACGGTGTATACACAAGTCTTAAAAACCTAGCCTTAAGTTAGGGTCGGGGTGTGCATTA
>NZ_JAVRCK010000032.1:0-83691 GCF_034530815.1 Nostoc sp. DedSLP03 | reverse complement strand
TTCCTTTTGAATAGCTGAAGATTTAGCAAAAGATTGTAGAAATTCACTCCAATCTTTGAAAGATGTTGTTTTATTTTCTAAAATAGGAGATTTATCTTGAATAATTGCAGCAATTACTGCTGCTAAATCTTGTGTAATAATTCGCCAAGAAATACCATCAACAATTAGGTGATGTAAAACAATCAAAAGCCTTGGTGGGCATTCTTCTCCCAGATTTAACCATATTACACGAGCTAGAGGTCCGTTACATAAATCAAGCGATCGCTGCAAGCGCGAAACCTCATCTTTGTAGTCCAACACTTGCTCCACGACTTCAAAAGTAAAAGCCGCTTCGTCTTCAGTATAAAATTGTCGCCAAATTCCTTCTTCCTTTTGAAAACGCAATTTAAATATATCGTGATGGGCTGCAACCACTCTCACCGCTGCCGCAATTATCTCTGGTTTCAGAGATTTGCTTACTTCCAATAACAAAGTTTGATTCCAATGATGAGGATTTGGCACTTCAAGTTCAAAAAACCATTTTTGAATCGGACTTAGAGGCGCTTCACCAAAAGCTTTCTCTTGATTACTTGTTTGTAAACATAGTATTTTTGCTTGTTGAGCAAGTAGTTTGACTGTCTGTTGTTTAAAGATGTCTTTTGGCGTTAATTCCCAACCTTGACGGCGTATTTCAGTGACTACTTTCAAAGCCAAAATCGAATCACCGCCAAGCTCAAAAAAATTATCTTCTACACCGACAAGATTAATTCCTAAAACTTGCTCCCAAACCTGACAAATTATCTTTTCAGCAGGTGTTTGACCAGGCGCGATCGCGCGTTCAGCGCTATGATGATTCCAATCAGGTGCAGGTAATGCTTTGCGGTTAATTTTACCTTGAGCGGTTAGAGGCATAGCATCTAGGAATATAAACGCCGCCGGAATCATATAGTCGGGTAAACGCTCTTTCAAAACAGCACGCAATTGACTTTGATCTAGCGGCTGACTACGAATAACAATATAAGCAACCAGACGCTTATCTTCGGTGTTTTCCGAGTGGGTTACAACCACAGCCTCTGCAACTTCCGGTAGCCCAGCCAACGCGGCTTCAATTTCACCAAGCTCAATACGGAAACCACGTACTTTCACTTGTTCGTCCCTGCGTCCGAGATACTCCAAATCCCCATTAGGTAAACGTCGGGCGATATCCCCCGTACAATATAACCTAGCTCCCGGTTTTTTGCTGTAGGGATCGGGTATAAATCTTTGCACAGTTAATTTGGCTCGGTTGAGATATCCTCTAGATACACCCATCCCACCAACATAAATTTCCCCTGGAACGCCAATCGGTGTCGGTTCTAATCCCTCATCCAGCACGTAGAGCGATAAATCTGGGATAGGTTTACCAATGACACTACCGCGATTTTGTTCGATATCCGCCAAGGAAATGGGGCGGTAAGTAACATGGACGGTAGTTTCAGTGATCCCGTACATATTAATTAGACGCGGGTTTTCGTCGCCGTAGCGCTCTATCCAAGGGCGCAAGCTTTGTAATTCCAAAGCTTCGCCACCGAAAATCACCGCCCGCAAATTGAGCTTATCCTCAGTTTCCCTGTTAGCACGAATCAACGAGCGGAAAGCAGAAGGAGTTTGATTGAGAATAGTTACACCTTCGTTCAACAATAAAGCCCGAAAAGTTTCAGGAGAACGACTTTCCAAGTAAGGAACCACCACCAGTTTTCCACCATAAACCAAAGCGCCCCAAATTTCCCACACAGAAAAATCGAAAGCGTAGGAGTGGAACAGCGTCCAGACATCGTTTTCGTTAAATTCAAACCAAGGTTCTGTACTCTGCATGAGTCGAGTGACGTTGCCGTGAGTCACAACACAACCTTTCGGTTTTCCCGTAGAGCCACTAGTATAAATAATATAAGCTGCTTGAGCAGGAAATATGCGATCGCATCCTCCCATATCTTCATCTAGTGAAAACTCAATCTTGTCAACAACCACCACTTGGGCCTTAGTTGGGGGAACAGATGCAAGCAAAGCTTCTTCCGTCAGCAACAGAGCAATATTGCTGTCTTCTACAATATCAATAATGCGCTCGGCTGGATAAGCAGGGTCAAGAGGTACATAAGTTCCGCCTGCCTTTAAAACAGCGAGTAGGGAGACGATTAACTCCTCGTTACGCTCCTGGTAAATACCTACTCGAACTTCACAACAAACACCTTGGCGACGCAGAAAATTTGCCAACCTGTCAGAGCGTTGGTCTAATTCTCGATAAGTTAATGTTGTTCCTGATGCTGTGACGGCGATTCTGTTGGGATAGGTGGCGACACTCTTGGCAAACAACTCAACTAAATTTGTTTCTTCGCAGTTGATGGAGTTGGATGCATCACTCAACTCTAAAAGTTTCTGACGTTCTCTTGGGGTTAACAAAGAAAGGGAATTAATGCAAACATCAGGATTACTGACAACGGCAGCAAGCAATTGCTGATAATGTTTTAGTATTCGGCGTGCTGTCTCTTCCTTAAAAAGGTCAGTATTGTATTCTAGCGTTAGCAGCCAACCTGCTGTAGAAGCTTCCAGGATGAGAGTAAGGTCAAATTTCGCTCCACCATTTTCCAGATGTATCGGATTGACCTTGAGTCCTGGCAAGCGAATCTCACCCAAAGGTGCATTTTGCAGCACAAATAAAGTTTGAAAAATTGGCGAGCGACTGGGGTCGCGTTTTGCTGATAATTTCTCTACGAGAGTTTCAAAAGGCACATCTTGATTGGCATAAGCATCAAGGCAAGTTCGGGAAATTCGCCCTAAAAATTCGCGGAAAGAAGGTTTTCCAGAGAGGTCGCCACGTAGGGCAAGAGTGTTGACAAAATAACCAATGAGGTTATTTAGTTCGCTTTGTCGGCGATTAGCGATCGCGCTACCAACGATAATATCAGTTTGATTGGAATAACGATACAGTAAGACTTGATAAACAGCCAATGCTGCCATGAAAAAAGTAGCACCTTCTTGCTTTGCTAATTCTTCTAGAGAATTAGTAAGTGCTAAAGGCAGATGTTCGCGCACCATTGCCCCATTATAAGTTTGTTGTATCGGGCGCGAGTAATCTAAAGGCAAATCAATCGCTGGAGGTAAATCTGCAAGGTCTTTTTCCCAGTTAGCGAGTTGTTTTTTTATTCCATCTTCTTGCAGCCAATTTTCTTGCCATTCAGCATAATCACCGTATTGAATTGGTAACTCCGGTAAAGATATTTCTTCTTCTTGAAGGTATGCAGTGTAAAGTTGGGTGAGTTCCTGAACAAAAACCCCTAAAGACCAACCATCGCTAACAATATGATGCATATTTACAAACAAAATATGCTCTTGTGGTTGAATTTTGTACAATATGGCTCGAATTAGGGGGCCTGTCACCAAGTCAAAAGGTTTGCAAGACTCTGCGGCTAATTTTTCTTTAATAACTTCTTCTATATCTCCTACAGAAGATTCAATAACCCTCTGTTCTAAATGAAATACCATTTCGTCATGAACTAATTGCATGGGCTCGCCATTTTCTGTGGCAAATGTTGTTCGCAAAATTTCATGGCGATTAACTATTGTTTGAAAAACTTTCTCTAGAATTTTTTGGTTGAGTTCGCCAGAAAATCGCAATCCAATAGGGATATTGTAAGCAATATTTCCAGGCTGAATTATCTCTTGATACCAAAGTCTTTTTTGAGGGCGAGAAAGAGGAAAAACGTAGACTTCCATGATTTTAAGGAATTATTTTATAATTGAGAATTGCTAGAGACGCGATTAATCGCGTCTCTATTGTTTCTTCAGATGATGTTTGAAAAATATTGTTATTAACACCAAAACCTGATAAACCTAATCTCCCTCGACCTTACAACTTTCCAAACAACCTCTTATAGATTACATTGGTGCTGGAAACTTCACGCCTAAATTGTTTTCAGTTCTAAACCGATTGTGGTTGTATTTGTCAACTCCAGAGACTAAGACACACCCATAGTTTGATAAGTCGAAATGTCCACCGTGTTCGATGAAATCAGTTTGGTTGGGATAGACCTTCACATGTGTAGGGACATATCTTGAGTTCATGCCAAATCTGGTTGAGCGTTTGGTTGTATTTGGATATGAACCATGCATACAACGGGCTGTGAAAATAACTGCTTCTCCAGGTTTCATTTCCATCGCCAAAGCTTTAGATTCATCTGGTTCCCAATTTGGATCGACTTTGAATTCTGAATAGTTATATCCAAAAAAGGTTGATTCTGATGCGATTGGATCGTATATTTTATTTCGACCTGTTTTGGGAGTTTTAGACTCATCAAAGTACCATTCTTTGTGGGAACCAGGCATAAACTTTAGACAACCATTTTCTTTGGTAGCGTCAGTCAGGGCAATCCAAACAGTCAGTTCCATAGGAGTGTTTTCATCTTGTTCGGTGGGTACAAGTTGGTCGTTTCCTGTGGTGTATTTAAAAGTTTCAACCTGATGCCACTCTGTACCTTTACTGCCTGGGTATTTAGGGAAAAACTCTGTACGCCAACAAACAATATCTCGCCCAATAATCGCCTGTAGTCTTCGGACAATTTCTGGATGGGCAATGTGTTGACTCAGTGTCGATATATCGAAGTGTCTGTCATAGTTGACATGGTTATCATATAAAGCTTTACTTCTGTCTAAACTTTTGGCACGCACTTCTTTCAAAATTTCTTTTGCTTGCTCAGGCTCATATACTTTAAAAGGGCCGAGAAAGCCATTTTTTTCAAATAAGTCTACTTCTTTATCGATTTGGATAGTGTTTATTACATTCTGCATATTTTTGCACCTTTTTTGTTGAGTAGTGAGTTCCCAATTTATTCAATAAGTTGGGAATCCGGGAATATTTGGCGTTTACCTACTTAGCAATTAGCGAACCATCATTACTCAAGTTCACAGTTCGTCTGTTGCGGCTGGATCGGGGAATATTTGTGGTAGTCTCATTTGGTTGGGATGCAGCAATTAAACGTGCTAGTGCTTCCGGGGTACCGTTGTAGAAAACCTCTGGTAAGGGAAGCTCGGTTTTATAAATTTCTCGCAAGCGAGTTACCAGTTGTGTAACGCTGATAGAATCTCCGCCAATATCAAAGAAGTCGTCCATGACTCCAACTCGTTCCAACCCCAATATGTCAGCCATGAACGAGCAGACATCTGCTTCTATGTTGTTCCGAGGTGCAACGTAAGGTTGTATAGCTCGCGTCCAATCAGGTGCAGGTAATGCTGCTGAGTCAACTTTTCCGTGAACCGTCAAAGGAATAGTGTCAATCGGTATAAGTGCTGCTGGCAGCATATAATCTGGCAGTCTGGCTTGGAGGAAATCGCGCAAAAATATTACCAAGTCTTCTTTTTCATCGGATACAAAATAACCAACAATACGAGTATTTCCATCAAATTCTGTGCGAACGGTAGCAAATGCGGCTTTAACTTGTGGGTGACTGGCCATAACTGTTTCAATTTCACCAAGCTCAATTCGGAAACCACGTATTTTCACTTGATGGTCTGAGCGTCCGAGATACTCTACCTCGCCATCAGGAAGACGACGTGCTAAATCTCCACTACGGTAAAGACGGCTACCAGGAGTCTTGGCGAAGACATCAGGAATAAATCGCTGTGCGCTCAGGCGAGGATGATGCAGATACCCCCGCGTTACTCCTGCACCGCCAACGTATAATTCTCCAGAAACTCCAACAGGAAGTGGTTCGAGATACTCATCTAGAATGTAAAGTTTGACATCTGGAATCGGTTGACCGATAACGCTACCTCGATTCGAGTTAATATCGGCTTGACTAATCGGACGATAAGTCACGTGTACGGTGGTTTCAGTGATACCGTACATATTCACCAATTGCGGTTTTTGGTCGCCATAGCGATCAAACCACGGTTGCAGACTTTGCAGTTCAAGGCTCTCTCCACCGAAAATTACGTAACGCAAAGCTAGTTGTTTTGGTTCTCCCTCATCTGCTTGTACTAGTTGTTTAAAGGCGGAGGGTGTTTGGTTCAAAACAGTAACTTTCTCAGATTGGATTAGCTGTAAAAAGTCTTGCGGTGAACGACTTGTCCAATAGGGAACAACTGCAACTCTACCGCCATAAAGCAGCGCACCCCAGATTTCCCACACTGAAAAATCGAAGGCGTAGGAATGGAACATAGTCCAAACATCCTCGCTGTTAAATTCAAACCACTCTTGCGTTGCTTTAAGCAAACGGATGACGTTGCCGTGAGTGACAATACATCCTTTGGGTGTGCCTGTGGAACCACTAGTATAAATTACATAGGCGGGATGGTCTGGTAATATTGTGATTGCAACTGGTTGTTGGCTGTATGAATCTAGTTCAGAAACGATATCTTCCAGAACAACTATTTCGGTTTGACAGGAGGAAACTTGAGAAAAAGCTTCTTTTTCAGTTATAAGTAGAGAAATTCCACTGTCGCTTAAGAGAAAATCAATACGTTCAGAGGGATAACTGGGATCGATGGGAACATAGGCTCCGCCAGCTTTGAGAATGGCAAGGATGGATACCACCAATTCTTCAGAACGATTCAAACAAAGCCCGACTAAAGTTTCTGTGCCAACACCTTTACTTTGGAGGTAATGCGCCAGACAATTTGATTTTGCTTCTAATTCGGCATAATTTAAAGTTACGTCCTGGAAACTAACGGCAGCTTTTTCTGAATATTGGGCAGCAGCTTTGGTAAAGGCAGAAACAAGGCTTTCTTGGGATATATGACTTTCACTATCAACGTTTGCAGCCAAAAGCCAGTTTTTCTGTTCTTCATCCGACATTAAAGATTGACTGTGGAACGGCGCAAGGGGGTTGGTAGCCAGAGATGAAAGAGCAGTTTGATAATACTTGCCATATTGCTCAACCTGTGAGCTATCGAACTGGTTTGCGTCATATAGCAATTTCAATTCCAGCGAAGAACTACCAGGGATAAGGGAGAATTTGGCCACGAAGGGAAAGTCTAATTCTTCAGAGTGATATAAGTTAAGAAATTCAATTTGAGGTAAATCGAGAATGCCTTCGTAAATGTGGAAATGGTCGTAGTGGAAGCCTACCTCAAATAACGGACGTTTTTGAGTCAGGCGTTGCATTTCCAAAAGAGGAAATTGTCGATAAGGAATAATTTCATTTTCGGCACGAAATACAGCTTGTATTAAATCCAACCAACTACTAGGATGTAACTCCATCCGAAAAGGAATGGTATTGACAAACAAACCAAGTAAATTTTCACCGTCGTTAATTTCTGGACGAGCATCAGAAATATTGCCAGTAACGACATTATTTTGTCCGGTTAAGAAAGAAAGAACGCGCAGATGTGCTGCTAATAACGCTGTTTTTAGTGGAACTCCAACGCTTTTTGCCACTGCACGCAAATTATTCGTTACCTTGTCATCAATCGGAATTTCTAAGCGTTCAACTTTGTGTGCAGATTTGTGTTCGCTGGCAACTTGTTTGATTCGTGGTAAGGTACTGACTTCTAAACCATCCAACCGATTTTCCCAGAATTGACGCATCTCTTCGGAGGCGATCGCATTTTGTTCTTGGATGATAAAGTCTTTGTAAGTGTTGGCAGATATGGTTAGTTGTTCTGTTGGTAATCCTTCAAAATGTTCCAGATAACACCGCAACAATTGTGTCATCAAGGTTGCTACACTCCAACCATCCACGATAACGTGGTGACAACTGAAACTTAAACTCACGCGATCATCAGAGAGACGGTGGATTGTCAGGCGGAATAAGGGAGCAAGCTGGACATCAAAGGGGCGAGCTTTTTCCGATTCAATCCATTCTTTAACCTGATAGTCAGCCTTTACTCCTAAATCACGCAGATCGTAAACAGCTAAAGGTAATTCGATTTCTCGATGAACGATTTGCAGAGGTTGGCTGTATCCCGTCCAGTGGAAGGAAGTTCGTAACGTGGGATGGATGCGACAGATGTCAGCTAAGGCTTTTTTCCAAGCTTCTTCCAAATAGGGAAGGCGCAACTCAAAGCTGAATATTGCGTGGTAAATAGCTGAGTCCGGATGCATTTCTTTGTGGTACAGAATTCCACTTTGTAAATTAGAAAGTGGATAAGCATCTTCTGCATTTTCTGGTAAGCGCTTGCTGTCTTCTTCTGAAATCAGATTGAAAGCAGGGGAATGAGTTAAAGCAGCAGGTGCAATTGATTCTTTGTCAGCAGCAAGTTCACGAATAGTAGGAGTTTCGTAGATATTTCTCATGGCCAGGGAAATACCTTCCTTTCTGGCTGCTGCAACTATTTGCAAAGCCAGAATCGAATCACAGCCGATTTCAAATAAGTTATCATCAATACCGACTCGTTCCAGTCCTAGTACTTCCGCCACAATTGTACAAAGTTTCTCCTCCCAGGCATCACCAGGAGCTACATATTGCTCTTCTACCCGCAACAAATTCCAGTCTGGCAATGGCAGAAGTTTAGCGTTAATCTTACCGTGAACTGTGAGAGGAAAGGCATCTAAATTTATATATGCCGATGCAACCATGTAATCAGGAACTCTGCTTGCTAGGTGCTGGCGTAACTCATTCGCCGTGGGGTTGGATTCCCCAGCAACATAATAGGCAACAAGACGTTTATCTTCTGATTCTTCATCCTCATGGATGGTTACAAAGGCTTCACGTACTTGAGGATGGGATGTCAAGGCTGCCTGTATCTCGCCTAGCTCAATGCGGAAACCTCGGATTTTCACCTGCTCATCTATGCGACAAAGATATTCAATATCACCATTAATTAAGCGACGCCCCAAGTCGCCACTGCGGTAAATTCTCCCATTTTCAAAAGGATTGGGCAGGAAACGTTCGGCAGTCAGAGCGGGGCGATTCAAGTATCCACTAGTAACCCCTGCACCAGCCACATAAATCTCCCCTGGCTCACCCTCTGCAACTAATTCAAGTTCTTCATTAAGCAAGTATATGTTGAGGTTGGGAATTGTCTCACCAATTAAACTACCACTGTTGCCGATAACATCACTGAGAAGAATCGGACGATAGGTAACATGCACGGTGGTTTCTGTAATCCCGTACATATTAACTAAACTTGGCAATTTGTCACCGTATCGCTCAAACCAAGGGAGTAGAGTTTGTAGATTTAATGCTTCACCGCCAAAAATTACGTAGCGCAATGCCAATTTGCTCCCACTGGCCTCATCTGCGTGAATCAGTTGGTAGAAAGCAGAAGGTGTTTGGTTAAGTACGGTGACTTTTTCCGTTGCTAGAAAGTTGCGGAAGGCTTCAGGAGAGCGACTCAACCAGAATGGCACAATAATTGCTTTCCCGCCATAGAGCAATGCTCCCCACAATTCCCAGACGGAAAAATCGAAAGCAAAGGAGTGAAAAACAGTCCAGATATCTTCTTGATTGAAGCCATACCAAGATTCTGTAGAACCCATCAAGTGGATGAGATTAGCATGGGTTACTACACAGCCTTTAGGAGTACCAGTTGAACCACTGGTATAGATGATATATGCAGGAATTGCTGGGTGAAGCGAGATTTGCAAAGGGGTATCTGGCTGCTTTGTCACTTCATCCGCGATCGACTCAAGGGTAAATGCTTTTACTTTCTCGTTACTTAATTGAGCTAAAATTGATTCTTCTGCTATCAGTAAATAAATTCCGCTATCTTTCAGTATAAATTGCAGCCGAGAAGAAGGATATTTCGGGTCTAAAGGAACATAAGTAGCACCTGCTTTCAGTACGGCAAGGATAGCAATCACCATGTTTTCAGAACGCTCTAGACACAATCCCACTCGCGTTTCTGGTTTTACCCCTGTGCTTCGCAAATAATGAGCAAGACGGTTGGCGCGTGCATCTAGTTCGGCGTATGTCAGGGTAACATTTTCAAATTGGACTGCTTGACGGTGGGGATAAGTTCTGGCAATATTTTCAAATACTGAAACCAGGGTTTGCGATTCTTCTAGTTTTTTCATGTCCGAAAGCTCGGTTTCTGGAATACTTGTTTCTGCAAAAGAGAGGATAGATTTGTCGAAATGCTCTAAAGCTACATCAAAAAACTTTTGGAAGTGGGAAACCATCTCATCGATAGTTGCAGAATCCAAATAGGAAAGGTTGAAGTCGAAATCGATTTTGACATCTCTTGTCCGATCGAACTCACGAACATAGATAATTAGCGGTAGTTTCTGTTCGCCACTGTAGAGGGGAGTGCAAGTTGTTTGAGTATTACACCAAGTTTCGCTGTAGTCGTGTTTTTCGTAAGAGAGAATAATGTCATAAAGAGACTCGTTACTAGAGCAATTCAAAGCCGGAATTCGCTTCATCTCTCCGACGGGGAAGCGTTGGTGGCGATAGTCTTGTCGTAATAGAGAGCGTACTTTTTCCATAAGCTCGCTTAAGGTTTCATCGCCATTAAATTCAACGCGAAACGGTAACATACTAACAAACAGCCCGATCGCTTCCTTATACTCCTTTTTGTTGCGATTTAGGAGAGACACGCCAATAGTCAAATCATTCTTGTCATAGCGCTCAGATAGATAAATCAGCAGTACAGAGATAATAAAATGAAAAACGCTAGAGCGCATTTGTTCGCAAAATGCGTTAACTCGGTCGTATTTATCGCGGGTGATATAGATTTCCCGACGAATTCCTTGAAGTTTTAGCGGTGCAATTTCTGGAAAAATTTTCGGCGAAAACCCACCTAGACGCTGACTCCAATAATTACTATCACTGACAAATAGTTTCGACTGAAGATATTCAGATTCCTCTTGAAGATAATTGATTAAATAAAAATCTTTTTCTATTTTTTGAGCTTCATTAAAAATATTACTTTTTATCAGATTGTAGGTGTTAATCATTTCCCTAAAGAAGATAGACGTGCCCCATCCATCAGTGATGATATGATGATACTTACCATAAACAATGTGTTCTTCATCGCTGAGGCGAATAATTTTTAAATAAAATAGTGAAGAATTTTCTCCAAACTTAAAAGGCTTGCTGAAATCCTTTTTAATATATTGTTCTGCACGCTCTTGGCTATCTCTATAATTGGAAAAATCAACTAGTGGAAATTTTTCATCTTGGGGTGGCGCTATCGTTTGTAACGGCTTGCCTTCATATTCATAAATACGAATACGTAATGCAGCATTGTTGCGGACTAACAGATTCAGAGAAAACCTGCAACATTCAATATCAAAAGGGCCGAGAGTCTTTGCAACCGCACCGATATTCCAGTGTGAACCTTCAGACCACATCATTTGGTCAATATAAAAATCACGCTGATTGGTAGATAATGGGAAATTTGTACTCATTTTGAAATAATCTCCTCAATTACTGCAATGCTACAAATCTAATTTGTCAAGAATTTACCCTACCTCCAACCCCCTCTTCTGTTCTTTGTGAGGAAGCTGAGAAATAGGTTTTTCAAAGTCAAGTAGCAACACAATTCTGACGAGATTGCTTTGATTCCAAGCTTCATGCTCAAATGTATCGTCAAAAATCATACACTTGCCTTGTGACCAAGTTTTCGTTTGATTGCCAACTCTGATACCACAGCTATCAGGAACAAATAAACCCAAATGACAGCGAAGTACAGTTGATGAGTCTCCTACATGAGGAGCAATATGAGTTCCTGGTGCTAGCGAAGAGAAACCAGCTGTAGTAACTCCAGGGATAGATTCTACTAATTTTGTTGTTTCTGGACATAAACTACAGTTATAGTCTAATTTTTTGCCAAAAGAATATAAGCCAAATACCTCCCAGCCTTTTTTATACAAATACTTTTCCGGCCAGGGCATAAAATCTGCTTTTTGTAGCTGGGTTAATTCTTCTTTGATAACCAGCCAGTTGGATTCCAGATTTTTTGTAAATTTAAAGTCACCACTGTCGTAAAACATTTGTTCTTCCCAATTTACTTTTAGATGAGAATAAATATATTCTCGGAAATAATCCTCTTGAAGTAGGCTTTTTTATATAAATCTCTTCATTTGACAGCTTGCTTAATTACTTATAGGTATCAGTAAAATCAACTTATGCAGTTTTATCCCAAAGCAAGCAGATAGTGCAGTAACGAAATGGGAGATTGGTAAAAGAACGTATGATTGATTGAGACAGGATATGGGGTATGGGGTGTGGTGAGAATTTTGGCATTTTCACCACACCCGACACCTTAACATCAGTAATAGGCTAAGAAAACTGCGCGTTTGTCAAACTGGGTAGAGGAAAACGTGATAAATCTAGATTCGGGAGAGGCTTTCGCAGTGCTTTGACCGCACCTAAATCTTGGTTTTCTATTTCTGTAAAATACTTGACTGTATCTGTAGCTTTGCCTTTGTTATAGGCAATGTTCAAATGATATAAACCCCGATAAACTATCTCTAAATAAATCCAGACAAAAGGTAAAGATAATTCATCTGCAACTGCCTTAACTAAGACAGCAGAAAATAGCCAAGTAGCCAATACTTGTAACTTCACAACATTAATATAACTAGAGACATCCTGTAACCATTGACTTAATTGAGTTCTAGTTTGATTGAAAGATGTTTGTAAAGGCAACGAAGTATTTGTTGCAGATGAAGCAACAGGTAAATATATAGCTGACGGTTGCAAAAAACGACAATAGAATAACAAGTGATTTGGTTCTGGATCGAATAAAGAAAACGGTAACTGATAACAACCGTTAGATGAGAGTTGCAAATCGAATCTTTGAAGATAATTCATTAGTTGGTTGTAATCCAGAAACCCTCTAAAAATCGCTTGTTCTTGCTCCTCTAACACCTCAAACAGTACATAAAAATCAGCCCTTGCTTGCTGTTGCTCGATCGCATACTGAGAAATATTTACCACTTCATCAAGTAAATTTTCTGTAGCAATTACACAAATTTTAAATTCCCCAACACAGAGATGACCAACAGTACCAATTGCATTGAGATTTTGATGAATTACTTGATTTAGTATTCGTTTACTCAACCATTCTTTAAAACTAAGTAGCGCCAGTACATTTAGATATGTTTGCCAAGAGAGTGCTTCACTAGTTACTTTGGCACTAATCTTTGTTGCCTGCTGGAAATGCTCTAGTTCCAGTTCTATGACTTCTGGCTGCAAAAGTCTAAAATCAATGGAATTAATTGGAAAATCAATCATGACTTGACTCCATTTATACATTTAGGTATGTTGTTCTAAGTAAAGACGAAGTTGCCGAGCATATAAACTGTTCATTTCCCGATTCTTCCCGACTCTAATTTCTTCTAAAGCTTCTTGGAAGATTTCTTGGTCGGCAAAAGCTTCAATTTGTTCAACCAAAGTTTTGAGATATTCTGGTTCGGGGATAGTTTTGGTTAAGCCCATACTTCGACCTTTTTCTAATGTTCTATCGAGCATCTGTTGCACTGTCAGTTGCCGAACATTGTTAAGAATGTCGCCAGGATTCAATATTCTTCTAGCTTGATCCCAACTAGTCATTCCTAATAGGGGTACAATCTCTTTAAGAGATAATTTTTGAGCGTAATATAGTTGTAAGCCAGGAAGAAGTTTTTGAGCGAAAACTGCATACTTTTTGCTTTTTTTCAATTGAGAAATGCGAACAAGTATTTCTTGTTCTATTGTCTGAACCAAAGCAACCTGAAGTTGTTGATGCAAAAATTCCAAAAAATCTTGCTGTTCTAACTGTTCTATATCTAATTCGTTAAGGAAATCATGAGGTAAATCTTGTCTGAGGATATCGCTTCCAGTATCAGGGTCGCGGATCTCCAAAGGTTCTCTGTAACTCCAAATATCATACTGTCTTAGCTGGATTGCTATTTGTTTGAGTTCTTCAAGTAACTCAGTGGTATCGTTAATAGCAAGTTTTTGTTCGCTAGCGAGAGTTAGTATTTCTTGAAGTTGAGCAAAAGTAGGATCGGGACATTTTATGGCTCCTTTTTGTCGGTACTGACGCCTGTCTCGACGATAGACTGCATGAAAAATTTCTACTAGGTGGCGATCGCGCACTGATAAACATTTAATTTGTTTATCTCTGGCTCGATTTAAAAGTGCCCAATCACTCAATTTTTGAAAACCAAATTCTGATAAAAAATCTTTGATTTCGGGATTTTGTTTAGTTTGCAAATATGCCCAATTGTCTAAACTCATGTTATTGGATGTGGGCTGAAATGTTCGCAAAACTTCAACACTAAAAAATTTGTAAGAGGTTATCTGAAATTCACCTTTGCAATTCAATTGAAGTTGAGTTTTGCGATCGCTATTAAGAATGATTGGAGTTTGACCATCATCGTTGAGAACGTAGGGCAGTAAATCCAGGTAGGAAAAAGATTTTTCCCCACCGAACAAACTGTCAATTTTTTTGCAAGCTTTGAGGATAGGGTAAGAAACAGCGCACCTCAGACAAAATCCGGCTTTCGCACTACCTGTAAAATTCGCAGAATTTTGATTATGAAATAGTAATAATAAATCCACTTGAATGTCGCTATTTTCAGAAGTGAATGGACGATCGATCTCCTCAAATTGCTTATGAAAAAAATCTTGTGCTTGAGGAACTAAATGGTAATCATATCCAGCTTTTTCACTGGCAGGATTAATTCGACAAATTTCCCAGTATTTTGACATAGTATTGTTTTTCATCTCTCTTCACCAAATAATAAGTTAGCCAATCACACAACATCTTCAAACTGGCAGGGCAAAAGCACAGATTTTATAAAACTCTTGCTGTATAAAGATATTGATGAAAAAATAGTTTCAATCATCGATACCTTAGCCAATTTACGAGGCTTGGGAATAGGGTTTAGCTGAGTGAATACGACCTAAAGGGCGTTGTAGAACAGTGGGATGAATTGGGGCAACCTGTTCTTAGACTGACATTGCAGGAAGGGAATTTTGCAAGTTACTAAATCATCCTGCAACTATGCAACGCCACCTAAAAAAGTGAGTTTGTCGAAAATCTTGGTCAATACAATAGGCTCAGGTTTTTGAGCTAAACATTTGATCGTTTCGTGGACATTCACTAGAAAACAGAATTACATAAGTGTGAACTAAAGTTTTGAGGTTGGTTTTCAGCAGAACGACCATGTTTAAAAGGCAGGCAAATCCTTTATGAAGATCAATACCTTAGCCAATTTATGAGGCTTGGGAATAGGGTTTAGCTGAGTGAATACGACCTAAAGGGCGTTGTAGAACAGTGGGATGAATTGGGGCAAGCTGTTCTTAGGCTGGCATTGCAGGAGAGGAATTTTGCAAGTTACTAAATCATCCTGCAACTATACAACGCCACTTAAAGAAGTGAGTTTGTAGAAAATCTTAGTCAATAAAATAAGCTCAGATTTTTGAGCTAAACATTTTATCGTTTAGTGGACAGTCAAAAAACTATTCAGTAAAACTACTTGACAACTAGATTATAGCGAAGTTAAAAAAAATTTTACTTTTTGTTGTCAGTAACAGCATAGTTGTTTTTCTTAAATTATAAAAACTGTCTAAAAGTAGATTATGAATTCATCCATAAGAAAGATGATAAGACAGCCTATTTAAGAGTTTGGTCATCGTTGGATGAGTTAAAACTCCATCGTGCAAAACGGTGTAGGGCATTTGAGCTTGCATCATCACCAAATGAACCTCGTTTGGTGTTAGTTTTATTTGAAATTTCACTGCTAGGCGCGTCCTGCCACAATAATCTTTTCTGCTAGACCGACCGGATTAGAAACTATCACCTCATGACCACCCGGCATTTGTACGAGCCGAAATAGTTCCAAGCAGCTAAACTCTCTGCCAAGGAATTATTCCTTGCTCCTGAGAGTTGCTAATACTATGAACATGATGGTTTTGCCTTTTAGCTTGTTGTGTATCCACCATTGATCGCCACAGGTTGTCCAGTGATGTAGCTAGCAGCATCAGAACATAGAAAAACCACCACTTGAGCAATTTCTTCTACCTGACCCATCTGCTCCATTGGAACCATAGATGCTAAATTATCAGCCATGTCCTCTACCCATTGGTTACGCGATTCGTAATCTCAGTCACAATATAGCCGAGATTCACCGCGTTGATCCGGATGCCCTGTTTGGCATAGTCGAGAGCAGCCGATCGCGTCAGCCCCATGACTCCATTTTTACTGGCATTTTCAGGAGAGAACCCTTGAAACTGAAACCCAACTAAACTCCCTGGAAACCGTGCTCAGGATGGCGTGGATGATTGCCCTGAAAGTTAGGTGCAAAACAGGCTAAAAACGCTTCCAGGTCATGGGCATTCTGTGCTTTTTGCAGTCGCTCTATCACAATGCGCTGTTTAGATTTCATGATTTCTCCTTTGTTACCAATGCGATCGCTCTAACATGGATAACGAGCAGTGGGTCACTTAAGTGCTGCTGTTGCCTCAATCTCAACCAATGTTTCTTTTGAGGCAAGTGAGGCAACGCCGATGCCAGTAACAGCGGGGCGCGATTCTGCCAGAAATTGCACGAGAATTGGTGCGATCGCCTCCATATGTTCTCCAAGTTCACCCCGGACATAGATGCGAAGGTGAAGCAAATTCTCTACAGAACTCCCCGCTGCATCCAAGACGATGGTTAGGTTAGTCAGCGCATTCCTGAGTTGACCCTCGACAGTATGGGAGGATACTTGATGGTTTGCATCCCAGTCAACTTGACCAGAAATGTAAACGATACCGCATCGGGTATCGATAACAGCATGGGACAGTCCGTGCGGTCTGCCATCATAACGTTGTGGCGGATTGATCAGTTGCTTTCTCATGGTGTCTATTGTGTAGGAAAGAGCGTTGTAATCTAATTCACGCGATGAATTCGATGCCATACTTGGGGCCTGCTGCCAAAACTCGCTCGATCGCTTCTGGGGTGGCTGGGCGTGATGAAGCCTCTGGGTCGTCTACTGGAACACCGACTTCGGCAAAGTATTTCTCAATTCCCGCAGGCATATACCAAACCAACATCTTGGCGCGTTGGTTTGTGAGGTTTTTAAAGGTATGCAGGTGTCCCTTCGGCGAATATAAGAAGGTTCCAGGAGTAGCAATCACAATTTGATCGCCGAGTTGAAACTCCAGTTCGCCCTCTTGGATATAGAACGCTTCATCTTCTCGATGGTGAATGTGTGGCGGCGGCCCGATTTCAGGATCAACTTGCAACTCGACGAGCGTGTATTGTCCATTGGTATCTTCGCCCACTGCCTTGAAGGTAAGAATATCTCCTACAACTGAGAGGGAATGTCCTTGACCTGGCTTGAGCAATAGTTCACGAGAGGTAGTCATTGTATTTCTCCTAATAGTTCAACAGTTAGTCAGGATTGAGTCTTTGCTGATTGCTGTTCAATGTATCTAAAGTGTAGTGAGTCGAAGTACCTGATTTCTTTCAGATTCTTACAATGATTTGTCAGATGCCTGTGATGAACTTTCGCGGCTAGTCGCGCCCTGCGACAATAATCTTTTCTGCTAGACCGATAGGATTAGAAAACATCACCTCATGACCACCCGGCATTTGCACGAGCCGAAATAGCCCCAAGCGACCAGACATCCTGGGATGACAGCCCCACTCACCTTGGGGCAATGCAGTGTCTTCAGTACAGTAGAGGTAACTCTTGGGAATGGACAGCGAGTAAAACTGCTTCAGGTCTAATTTGTCAATAAACGGTTGATACGGTTCAGGTGACAATTGTGTATAACTCGATTTCGCTAGATCGAGGTCAGCACCGAACACCACTAAGAAAATCAACGACTGCATTTTCAGCTAGTAGGTTTACCCAAGGAAAGGATATCCTTTTGGGTCTGTGCTAGATTAAGTGGCAAAAGTATGAAGCAGTTGTATATTGCTCTATATGCGGTGCTGTCTGTATTGGATTTTCCTAGTTGTATCTATATAAAGTGTATTGAGTTCCGATGCTTGACTTCTTTCAGATTCTTACGGCACTTTATCAGATTCTTATGAACTTAGCGAACCTGCCTTGGAGTCATTCCAGTGATTCGCTTAAACTGTTGGGTCAAATGGCTTTGACTAGAGAAACCGACTTGTAAAGCGATGTCTGCGGTAAGCGAAGCTATCCCGAAGGGTTATCGCTAAATCTGTTTTCTTCAGCATCAATTTTGCTTGTTCCACCCGCTGTTGAATCACATACTGATGCGGTGAAATTCCCATTGCTTGTTTGAACAAACTGGCAAAGTAAGTTGGGCTGATATTGATGACGCTTGCGAGTTCAGCTAATGACAAATCTCGATTCAGGTAAGTGTGAATATAATCGATCGCTTGCTGCAACTGGGCGTGAGTTAAACTTCTGTTTTCAGGTGTAATGATGTGTGCCGACTTAGCATAATGTCGCAACAGATGAACGACTAATACATTCGTCAGTGATTCGACATACAATCGCCCCATCATGCCACCCGATCGCACCTCAGTTAAAAGCAGCATGGCAATATGCTGAAGATTTAAGTCCTGTTGACCCAGATGGTTCATGAGGTTGAGCCGCGCTGTATCGATTTCAGACGCTTGGGCAACTTGCCTGACCAGATTCGGCTGTAATACCATTTCACGAAATTTTTGATACAAATCACTTTTCTTGCCTCCCCTGCTCCCCCTGCCTGCCATCTGTATCAATTTTAAGGTGAAACGGTATGTGTAAGATTTAACTCTAATTCTTCTACTTAATTGTTTGTTACATACTTATAAATTTTCCTCATGACTTACTTATTAAGTCAGAATATGTTTGAGTAGTTTGTCGGTTACAAATTGCTTAAATCGAGTTGGCGTAACTGCTTCAGGTGTTCGTGGCGTCGCATAGATGCCATCAGGATTACCAAGGGCACGAAACAGATTCCCTAACTCTCGTTGAACATCCGTTGTCGCTCCAGTCAATGCAAGTTGCTGCTGGATTGATTCAACCGTCACCTGAACATATTCAATTGAACGATTCAGCACTTGCGAGACAACAGCAGTGGTTTCAAGGAGCGTTAGATTTTCTGGCCCCATTAGATTGCGAGTCCATTGTCCTGCCCAGCGGTTATCAAGTAAATATTTTGCAGCTTCATCACCGATGTCATCTGTACTAATCCAGGGAATATCATGATCGCTGGCATAGGAAAAATATACGGCGTTGCTTTGCTGAATAAACTTGAGTTGTCCTAGAAAATTCTCCATGAAATAGCCAGGACGCAAATGCAGCACATTCGAGTAAGTTTGATTGAAGATCGATTCAACGGTTCCAACGAATGTAACTGTACCCAAATCTGACCCTGCACCTGCACCCAGGCCAGAAATATTGACAACTCGTTTAATATCGTTCTCACGCACTGCTCTAGCTCCAGTCATTGCTGTCTGAATGTACCAGTCGCGTAAACTAGGTGCATCAAGTTTTGGTGGAGTTAGCCAAAACAAAGCATCTGCATTTTGGGTTGCCTCGATCAACCCTTGGGTATCATCGCTGCTGATTGGCTTCACCGTGGCACCCACAGACACTAAATCAGCTAATTTCTCTGGATGTCGTGTTAAAAGAATGGTTTCGGCTCCAGTCTGGACAACTTTCTCTGCGGTACGTCGTCCAATATTGCCGGAGGCGGCAGCAATCACAATTTTCATACTTTTCTCTGTCTTGGATTACTCTGCACTATCTACATTGAAAGATTGGCGCAAATTTTGTGTGCCACCCCATGCCTCAAGAGCGGCAACAGGATTCCAGTATTCGCGGTAGTGAACGATCTTGCCTTCCTTAGTTTCCAGTCGCATTACATAATTTTGTTGATAGTGACGACCTGTGGCGACAATGACGGCTTCTCCATGAACCTCAGCAAATAGAATATTCGGGTTTGACGTTGGGTAAGCACGAATATTTGTAAATACCAAATCTTGCATCTGTGCTGGTACGTCTTTCATGTAGTTATAAATGGCTTGTTTGCCTTCTAATCGTCCTGGTGTAGTGGAAGCATATGGAAATTCAACCACTGCATTTTCGGCAAATAAATTTACCCAAGCTTGAACATCCTTGCCCACAAGTGCCAAATGAGCTGCAAAAGCTTGTGTCGTCTGTTGCTCTATATCTGGTGCTGGCTGCATTGGATTCTCCTTGTCCTATCTGTTTGGAGTGTACTGAGTTCCAATGCTCAACTTCTTTCAGATTCTTATAACAGTTTGTCAGATTCTTATGGTGTTTGTTAGCGAACTTGCTTTGGTGTTATCCCGGTGAGGCGTTTAAACTGTTGTGTCAAATGACTTTGACTGGAGAAACCGACTTGTAAGGCAATGTCTGCGATCGCTAAATCTGTTTTCTTCAGCATGAATTTTGCCTGTTCCACTCGCTGCTGAATCACATACTGATGCGGTGAAATTCCTATCGCTTGCTTGAATAAACTCGCGAAGTAAGTGGGGCTGATATTGACGACGCTTGCCAGTTCAGCTAGCGATAAATCTCGATTCAGATGAGCGTGAACATAATCAATTGCCCGTTGCAACTGAGTACGAGTTAAGTTTCTGCCTTCAAACGTAATGGGTTGCGTCAAGGTTGAATAGTGTCGCAGCAGATGAATGACCAAGATTTGGGTCAATGATTCAACATAAAGCCGTCCCATTACACCGCCTGACTGCAACTCAGCTAAAAGCAGCATGGCGATATTGTGCAATTGCAGGTCATGCTTAGAAAAACAGTCGATCAGGTCGATCCGATCGCTATTGAAATTCGATGTTTCAGCAACTTGCGCGATCAACTCTGGTTTTAAGTGAATATGCAGCGGAGCACAAATGACACCCTCGTGCCGATGCCAGTAACTCGATTGTCCAGCCGGAACAAGGATAGTGTCCCCCTTTTGAATGGCTGACTTATGCAGGCGATCGTCACGTTTCTGGATTAAAGGAGCAGGGTGTCCCAGATGTAAGTTGAGCCAATGATCGGCTAGGGCAGGAAGTTCTATTTCAAAAGATGACGAAGAACCGTTGCACTGCTCAACCAAAACCCCGTTCCAGTTCATCTGCCGACTGGATAACGCCGGAGCTTTATTCAATCGCTGGCTGAGGTCGAGCGAGCTAATCAGGTTGCTTGTCATAAACCTTGTTCTTAGAACTCAACAGATTGATTTGTCTCAATTTTCTAGATTATCATGTTAGAGTGACTCAACAGGCGAATTACAGGGTTTTTCACACCCTGCAAATGCGGCAGGTTGCAATGCTTCAGGCTCTCTGAGTTAGGGTTCACGCCATCGGTAATCCACTGGCACCCAGACATAGCCTCGATCTGCTGCACGGAGATGCCCAACACCTGGAAACGGCAAATGGGCGCCTGCTACCAAGAGCCGTGATGCATCCGCTCTGGCAAACTGTTTTTTTCGTTGTGCAGCAGCAGCATCTTTATCGACATCATAAGCAACTGTGATTTCTGGTTTTGGGAATTGCACTGAGGCAAAGTGAACAATATCGCCCCAAAACTCGATGCTCTCGCCTCTGCTTTTCACCACATAGCAGCTATGACCAGGCGTGTGTCCGGGCGTGGGATACGTGGTGATTCCCGGTAAAATAGCCGTCTTGCCAGAAAACGATTTCAGCTTGCCTGCATCTAAATAAGGTTTGACGGTTTTCGCGGCTTCGTCAAAATATTTTTCAGCAACGTTCGATCGCTTTGCATTAGTACGATCGAGCCAGAAATCAACATCAGGTTTGCCAACATAGATCGTGGCGGTGGGAAATATCAGTTTACCCCCTTCGACTAAACCACCGCTGTGATCGGTATGAATATGGGTCAGGAGGATTGCATCAATCTCGCTAGGGGCATAACCTGCTGCCTTCAGCGATGTCTGAAGTTTGCCGCCTAACTTTGGCCCAAAGAAGTTCCCTGCTCCCGTATCTACTAGCACTTGTTGATCTCCAGTGTCGATCAGGAAAGCATTAATGGATGCTTCGACAGGATTGGTCAGAAAGCTTTTCTGGAGAAGGCGATCGGTTTGTGCTGGGTTCGTATTAGACAGAAGCGTATGGAGATCCTGGGGTAATGTACCGTCGCTCAGTGCTGTAATTGTGAAATCCCCTAACTTGAATGGATAGACACCTGGCACTTGAGCCTTTGCACTTTTGGCTGGTGCTATCGTTGGAAAGATACAAGAGGTCGCAATCATCAGCACTGCGGTTGCAACAGCTATCATCAGTCTAGAAAGCATATTAGAACCCTTTCAGTGGTAATTAAAGCTGAATCGAGGCTGATTAAATGCCTCTAACTTCATCTACTCAAAGTGTATAAAGTTTGAATACTTGGCTTCTTTCAGATTCTTATGACGGTTTGTTAGATTCTTATGGTGTTAGCGAATCTGCTTTGGTGTGATTCTTTCGTCTTAATCTGGTATAAACATAAATTTTCTACGTTCCGCGAACAGTGGAAAAGTGAATTTGAATCTGGAGCGATCGAATAATTTGAAAACCTATAGGTCTGCCATCAGCCTTGCTTTTCTGAGCAAGAATGTCAGCACCGTCTCTTCACGGGCAATGATATCGACTCTTCCTTCCATCCCCGACTGAATCACACATTGGTGTTGTCTGTGTCCCAGCGATCGACGCTCTGGGGCGATCGTCACCTCATAGAAGGCAGGTGCAGTCCTGCTTTGTTCGGCATCTGGAGCGGCTGCATTGGCTCTTGGTTTAACAGTATCTTCCGAGATGCGGCTGACGTGACCGTTCAGGACACCATAATCCGGATAAGGGCAAGCAGAAACCCGCATCTGTACCCGTTGACCGGGTTTGAGTTTGCTTCGATCCTGCGGCGACACGGCTGCCTTTACTTCTAGTGACGCATCACTCGGAACAATCTCGGCGATACTCTCGCCCACTCGCACTGTCTGCCCTGGATTGCGTAAATGCAGATTGGCGACAATCCCGTCTGCGGTAGCGGCGATCGTGGTTTGGCGGAGATCCAGCTCGATTTGTTGGAGTTCGTGGTTGGTTTGCTTTAGCTGTTTGTCGATTTCAATCCGCTGCTGCACCAAGGCTGCTCGCTCTTTGGCTAATGCCGCGAGGTTTCCCTGACCGCTGGCTTGCTCTTGAGCGATACGCTCAACCGCCATTACCACTTCCGCATGGCTGGGATTGAGCGCTGCTTCAGTGCGCTGCCGTTTGGCTTTAGCCGCTGCGACTGCCTGTTCTTGTTGCTGTACTGCCAACTCTACTTCCTCTAGCTGATCGCGGGAGAGCGCACCCGCTTCAGCCGCCTTTTGATAGCGGCGCTGCTTCGTCTGGGCGGCTTGTAGGGTGGCGATCGCCTGCTTCACCGTTGCCTCTGCCTCCTTCAGATCCGCCGCTGTTGTCACCTGTCTTTCTTGATAGTCCCGATCGCGCTGGCTCCGCTCTGCTTGGGCCGCTGCTACAGACCGATCGACGCGATTGGTTTCTGCCGCAATCTGACGATTGAGGGTACTAATTTGAGCATTAATTTGCACGAGCTGGAGTTGGGCTTGCTGACGAGTGCTTTGCAGCTCGCTCTTTTTCGTTTGCAGGCGAGCATCATCGATCGTGGCGATCGCCTCTCCCCGTTCTACGAGTTGATTCTCTTTGACTAAAATTTGCATCACTGCACCTTCGGTAGCGGCTTGTACCAACCGCAATTCTCCTGCCGGGCGAATTGTGGCTTGCGCTTTGACAGTCATTTTGTAATGCGTAACTGCACTCAGCGTCATGCCAATCCCCATGATGCCGACGATCACCAATCCTCCAATCTGTGTCCAACGGCTGATGGGCGGCAGGAATTCATTGTCTCGAATCGGCGGTAGAAAGTGAATCTGTTGAGTCATCAGGATTCTCGCTGGAATAAAAAAACTGGAACGAATTAATCAATGCATCGTTGCAATATCTGTTGTAATATTCTTATGATGTCCATTACGATACTCATCAGCCGACGGCTTCACGAACTGTTTTGCATCCCATACGTTATCATCCAGGAAGTCTAAGTGAGAACCTGCCTGCTGCCGCAGATCGGCCGGCGTTCCTTGAATTTTCAACCTGCCTTGTTCGAGCATGACCACCCAATCGGCACGCTGAATTACTTTCGGACGGTGGCTGATCAAAATCGTGGTTTTCCCCTGGCGGTGATGAAGCAGGCGATCGAGTAATTGTGCTTCACTGACTGGATCGAGCGCCCCGGTCGATTCATCTAAGATCAAAATCGGCGGGTCACTCACCAGGGCACGGGCGATCGCTAATCGCTGCCGCTGTCCACCGGAAAGATTCGCCCCAAATTCGCCCAGCACCGTCTGATATTTGTCGGGTAAGCTGCTGATAAATTCATCGGCTCCCGCAAGCTGACAGGCGTGGACTATTTCTTCAAACGAGATATGGGGATAGCTAAAGTGAAAGTTGTCGAGAATCGATCGGCTCCAGAAATGGGGTTCCTGGGGAACGAGGACAACCTGCTGGCGCAAACAATCGAGCGATAGATCCTGCTGATTGAAAACACTGTAGCGGATATTGCCCGATTGTAGCGAGTATAAACCTGCCAGCAACTTGACGAGCGTACTTTTGCCACAGCCCGACTGACCCACCAGAGCGATCGTCTGTCCACCAGCAAAGGTCAGGGAGAAGTCTTGCAGCAGATCGACTCGTCCAGCGTGGTGGAAATTGAGGTTTGTGCAGGTAATATCTGCTGTATCGGGTATATTTGCCCAGGGCTTTTTCTCGTCGTGGGCATCTTCGGGCGTAGCGTCGATCACTTCTGTCAGGCGCTGAATCACGACTTGGGCTTTGAGGAATTCGTCGATCAGTTGGATTGCTGAACTGAGAAAGCCCAGCAAATGACCGCTCATGCCGCTAAACGCCAGCAGTTGACCCACCGACATCGTTTGCCCAATCACTAGATAACTGCCCAGCCAGAGGACAGCAATACTCGTCAGGGTAGACAGTATATTCGTGATCGTGCTGCTATATAACTCCAGCTTCATCATGCCCCAGTCCAAATTTGCAAGGCGACCATAGTTGCTCTGATATTCCTGCCAGGCTTGAGCGGTCGCATGGGTGGTTTTGAGGACTTGCACCCCGCGAAAGGTTTCCACCAGAAAGCCCTGATTTTCTGTGCCGGAGACGATTAGATTGCGCGTTTTTTGGCGCAAGGCAGGCACAAACAGCAGATTGACTAAAGCAGTCAGGGTAAAGGCAGCTAGAGAGGCCAGCGTGAGTTGCCAGCTATAAAACAGCATGAAACCTAGAGAGATCAAAGCAATGAAAAACTGACTGGGCAAGCCCAGGACAACTTCGGACACCAACGCATTAATCGCATCAATATCGTCAATTCGGCTGACTACCTCGCCGCTGCGCCGTCCCTCAAAGTAGCTTAAGGGCAAATGCAACAACTGCCGTCCATATTCCAGAACCAGCCCAAGCTGCAAACGTTGCCCAAAGTGACCAATCAAATGAGCCTGCACCAGCCCGATCGCACTGCTAAACAGGTTCATGACAATTACTCCAATCGCCATAGTTGTCAGCAATTGCAGATCGCCCCGCACCAGTACATCATCGGTGAGGAGTTGCATCATCAGCGGCGAAGCGAGAGAGAGCAAACCGATTGCCACATTCAGTCCAGTCGCTTGAGCCAGCAGCCAACGATAAGGGAGTGCTCGCTGAATGAATCGTCCTAATCCACTGACCGTATCTTCTGGCTGCTGATAAAAGCGATTGTCGTCGGGTAACAGCAATAGCATAATGCCGTTACTCCAGCCTTCTACAAGTTCACGACGGCTGAGATATCGGATTCCCACACCCGGATCGGCAATGATATACTGCTTGCCCTTTCGCCCATGCAGCACAATCCAGTGATAGCCTTTCCAGTGGATAATTGCAGGTAGAGGGGCTCGATCTAGGCGATCGAGAAAATCATCAGTGGCTTTCACCTGCCGCACATTAAAACCTAATGCTTCTGCACCCCGACTGAGTCCCAGCAGCGAGGTGCCGCGCGAACCCGTGCCAACGGCTTCACGGATGCGGCTGATGGCGAGGGTGCGTCCGTAAGTTTTGGCAACGGTGGCAAGGCAAGCAGCTCCGCAATCTTCTTCGCTATGTTGTAATACACTAGGATATTTCATGGCTGAGTTCTCAATGGTGACGCAAATATTTGTTTAAACGTCACTCAATTTTGGATTTTGGATTTATGATAGCGGAGCGTTAGCGAGTCCGCGAGCGTCTTTTGGATTAACCTTTCCTTATAAAGAACAGGCTTAAATATTGAATTTTTTTGTTTTATTCTCCGTTTACCTTGAGCGAAGTCGAAAGGTGAACCCAGAAGCTTGAAACCAAATATTTTAGATTTCAGATTTTCATTTAATCTAAAATCTAAAATCGCCTTAATCAAGGAATTTTTGAGTTTGAAAATCACCTCAAAAATTCCTTAAATTTAATTTTGAATTGCGTGATATCCCGTAATTCAAAATTGGTAAACTAGTAGGCTAGAGAGTGGGTTTAGCCGATGCTTCTCAGCGAAGAAATCTGGTTGTCGAATCTTCCCAGGCGGCTAGCTGTTTGTCCGGGACGTAGGCTAAAGCGGCTTCCTGAGTTGTTGAAACCAGTGTAGAATACCCAGGTTTTCCGAGTGTTGTTGCGGATCGAGGAAATGACATTATTCAATCCCACAGAGCGTAGATTGCGTGTAGCCTGCACATCTCTTCGTGCCCCTCGGAAATTAGAACCTGTGTAAACCAGAATGCCACCTTGAACCGCAGCAGCAGATTCCTCGTTGATATCTTGAACGGTGTCGATCGCGTACAGATTGTTCGTAGTCATGATGTTTTTCCTTTTAATTGAAAGTAATTGAAGCACGTGTCGCAAACAACTAAAACCGTTATGGAAATAATTGAAATGGACACATTACAACTCTGAAGTAAACAGTGGCTCACAAAATCTTTGCGACATCACCACTTGATTTACTAACTAAAGTGTACTGAGTCCTAACAGTCAATTTCTTTCATATTCTTATGATGATTGGACATCTCCAAAAATGATGTAAGGGCGAACAGATGTTCGCCCCTACCAAGGATTTCGGATAACGCAGAATTATTTTCTAGAGATGTCTATTATCAAATTCTTATAGTGTTAACGAACTTGCTTCGGAGTCATTCCAGTCAACCGCTTAAACTGCCATGTTAAATGGCTTTGACTGGAGAAGCCGACTTGTAAAGCAATGTCTGCAATTGCTAAGTCCGTTTTCGACAGCATCAATTTCGCCCGTTCGACTCGCTGTTGAATCACATACTGGTGGGGTGGGATTTTTGTAGCCTGTTTGAACAAACTGGCAAAGTAGGTTGGACTAATGTTGATGACCTCTGCAATCTCAGCCAGTAACAAATCTCGATCGAGGTGAGTATTGATATAGTCGAGTACTTGTTGCAATTGGGTGCGTGTTAAGCCTCTGTTCTTAAATTCAATTGTTATCATGATTCAAAAGATGGCAATTTTGTTCAACAAAACAGGCAAAAGCTAGCCATCGAAATTAGATAGCTTACTAGCACTAATAAATAAGTCAGATATAAATTGGGAATAGGGATCGAAGAGCTTAGTGACTTGCAGCAACAATGGCTGCCATCAACTCTGTCGTTTTCCAGCGCCCGGTATACCGAATTCCATTGATAAACAGGGCTGGGGCAGTCGTTACTTTACTGTGTATTCCGCCTTCGATATCTTCATTGATGCGATCGACATGCATTTGTTTAGACAGATGTTGCAAAAATTGGGAAATATCCAGTCCGAGACGATCGGCATACTCGACAAGATAGCCGTTTCCCAACGCTGGTTGATGGTCGAACAAAGTATCGTGCATTTGCCAAAACTGACCTTGGGCGGCGGCAGCTTGTGCTGCTTGAGCCGCACGTTGAGCCTGAGCATGAATCTGGATCTGTGGAAAATGACGGAAGATGAAACATAAATAGTCCTCTCCAAAAGAAACATGAAGCTCTCGCCGGATGGCTTTAATCAGCCTGTAAACGTCCGCGCTTTTAGAACATTGATAGTCCCCATACATCACCAGCACCACGGCAGCACTCAGCACACCTTGAATACGATCTTGGGTTGAAGCTGGCACAAATAGGGAACTGTGGCTATAGTCGTCGCTCATCTTTCTACATCTGTACAAGCAAACTGGAACCTTGCAATTAAGTTGCTCAGTCAATTTACTCCATCACGATTTATATAAATTCAATATATGCAATTGACTTGAAGTTGTCGTCTACAATCAGTTAAATTTTTTACAGTATAAATTGATAGAGCAACCATTCCATCGTAGAGTGGAAGCTTGGCTCTAACTCAAGTTAGAATCCGAATTCCATCGCAAGTACACCCTATAAACTGACAATGCCGCGTTTAATGGCAACAATCACGGCTTGGGTGCGATCGCTTACATCTAACTTATTCAAAATCCGATTCACATGAGATTTAACAGTGCCTTCACCGATACTCAAAGCAGCCGCAATATCAGCATTACTCATCCCCTGCGCCATTGAACGGAGTACCGCCAGTTCTCTTTCACTCAGTTCTGGATTGCTGAGGCGCTGTACCAATTTTGCTCCCACATCAGGCGGAATATACTGCTGACCCCGATGAATGGTGCGAATGGCATTCAGAAGCTCGTCAGGTTCAGTTTCTTTCAACAGGTATCCTTTTGCTCCTGCCTGCAATCCCCGATAAATATCTTCGTCACTATCATACGTTGTCAGTACAATAATCCGAGCAGCTTTAGCGGTAGCACGAATTGCAGCGATGGCGGCAACTCCTTCAACTTTAGGCATTCGCAGATCCATTAGCGTTACATCCGGTTGGTGTTCCCGAAATAAGGCGATCGCCTGTTCCCCATTTTCGGCTTGAGCAATCACCGTCATATCTGGGTCACGGCTAATAATCGTGGCTAATCCTTGCCGAAAAATCGCATGATCGTCCGCAATCAGAACCCGAATTGTAATGGCTTGGCTCATCGTGTGACTCACTCCCGACTGACGGTGACAATAATCTCTGTTCCTCGCCCAGGTTGACTCCCAATTGTCAGTTGTGCGCCGATGCGCTCTGCCCGTTCGCTCATGCCTAACAAGCCAAAACCATTAGAGGATGGAACACTTCCAACTCCAAAGCCCTGCCCATTGTCTTTCACGCGCAAGCAAAACCGATCGCGATCGTATACTAACTCCACTCGAATTTCTTCAGCATTGGCGTGTCTAATAGCATTGGTTAATGCTTCTTGCCCAATCCGCAGTAGGTTATTCTCTACTTCAATGGGTAGAGAATACACTGCACCCTCGATCTCATAATATAAAGTGGTATCAGTTGCGGCAGCTCTGGTTTGAGTTACCAGACGATGTAAAGCGCTCTGTAAACTGCCCTCCTCCAAAAGCTGAGGACGGAGCGCTATCACCGATCGCCGCGCTTCAGTCAGTCCAGTTCGTGCCAATTCTTTGATCAGGTCTAGATGTGCCCCAGTTGCTTCTAAATCATCCGTTAGCACCTGGTTTGCAGCTCCTACCTGAGCCAGAATGCCTGTAAACGCTTGGGCTAGTGTATCGTGAATTTCGCGTGCCATGCGGTTGCGTTCTTCCAAAATTGAGGCGGTTTCTGCTTGCTTAAGAGCCGTAATATCTCGCGAGAGCCAAATTACCTGCTCGTCGCGGAACGGCGCAATGCGAGTTGAAAACCAGGTTTCTCGTCCATTCAGAAACATACTGTACTCGACTGTAAGAATTTGTTGGGTTCTCAGCACCTGCTGAATATACTCAACAAATTCATCGGCTTGTTGCTTTCCGATTTCATGCACGGTTTTACCAATCATCTCCTCAATGGGTTGATATAGCAGATGCGGCTCCACTGCAATCGCTTCGAGGATTCGCCCTTGGGCAGTCAGTACAAATAATAGATCGGGAATTGCTTGAATTAAAGTCCGTAGCTCTGTCTCTGAGGCTTGTAGGGCTTCTTCTACTTGCTTGCGATCGCTAATATCCGCAATCACTCCTTCCATGCATTGATCGGCAACATTCGGACGAGCAGAGTAAAGTGCCCAAAACAATGTTCCATCCCGTTTTCGCAACTGCACTTCAAAGTTTTGCAGTTTACCATCGCGGTTAAGTAATTCCAGCGCTTGCTGGCGATCGCTGGGATTTACATAACAGTCTACACCATGTAGAAGCCCAATCACCTCTTCCGGTGAATCGAAGCCAAATAGATTCGCAAAGCGTTGATTAGCATCAAGAAATAATCCATCCGAGAGGCGGGCGCGGAAGATACCGACCTGTGAGTTTTCAAAAATGTTGCGAAACTTAGTTTCACTGCGCTGTAGGGCTGCCTCGGCTTGTTTGAGCTGGGTGATGTCATTGCCAACAGATAAAATTTCCACTACCTGTCCCTGTTCATCCAAGATTGCTTGATTTGACCAGGCAATCCAAACTCGTTTACCGTCTCGACACAGGTTTTCATTCTCGGTTTGCAGGTAAGATTCAGGCAAGTGAGATTCAACATTTTCAAACAGATTGTGGACAAATTGTTTGAGATCGCGTCCAGAGGTTTCGGTTTCTGGAACGATCGTTTCGAGTAAAGTCCGCCCTAAAATCTGATGTTTTTCATAGCCAAAGAATTCCAGCCCACAATCGTTCATGTATCGAATTCGTCCTTGCGTATCACAGCAAAGGATGATCGAATTTGCAGTTTGTACTAGATTGCGATAATTCGCTTCACTTTGTCTTAATGCGGCTTCGGTTTGGATGCGCTCATTGATCTCCTGTTGTAAGGCTTGAGTTCGCTCTTTTACTTTCCTTTCCAGTGTTTGGGCATAGTCTTCTAACCGTTCATACAGTCGAGCATTTTCCAGCGAAATTGCTGCTTGAGCAATCAACAGTTTGAGGACTTGCAAGCGATCGCTGGTAAACACTCCGGTACTGAGATTGTTCTCCAGATAAAGAATGCCGATAAGCTGACTTTGCTTGAGAATTGGCATACACAGGAGCGATCGCGTCTGCTGGCTTTGAATATACGGATCAGTCAAGAAAGACGGTTCACTAACTGCATCATCAAACACCAGAGTTTCTTGAGTGCGTTCTACCGAGTGAATAACGGAGACAGGAACCGTTGCACAGCCAGCAACAGTAGTCTTTTCCAGCTTGCCCTGTCTACTCCCACTGTATTGAGCCACCATAGTGAGCCGATCGTCTTCTAAGAGAATTAGAGCGCCTGTTTCGGCTCCTGCATTTTCTATCACTACCTGCATCAACGTTGCAGTTAATCGATCGAGATGGATTATTTCTGAGAGGGCTTGAGCCGCTTTCATCACCGCAGCCAGATCGATCGTCGCTGTCGGACGACTGATCGTTTCATCTGTCACGATTGGATTCGATTGCCGAACCAGATTAGAGTTGAGTAGTTGCGGGTAGCGTTTTTCCAAGTCTTTAACTTTAGCGGTTGCGCCCCAGCGATCATAGCAGTAGTGGGCTTCTTTCATGTAGGTTTGGGCAATTTTTTCTCGACCTCGCGCTAGATAATGTTTAGCCGCTAATTCATAAGCCAATGCTTCTTCTTGGATAAACTCATTTTCAGAAGCACCTGCGATCGCTCGTTCATAAAGCTCTTCAGCCTCAAGAAATCGCCCTAAGACTCGCGCTTTCTCTGCCTCGACCAGATGAAATTTATGGAGATAATTCATTGGAGCGTGATCTGCCCATTTTTGCGTCTTTTCTTGGTTAGTCTTAACGCAACTGAGCCAGGCTGCTTTTTCAAGACTTGAAGCCTCAACCATTAAGCTCAAAAGTGTTAGAGAATGATATAAGCGGAATAAAACTATAACCGATGATATTGCTTCTACCTCTTCTAAATACTGCCTTGCTACCACAGCGGTTTGTGCAGCTTGATCATACTCTCCAAATAGGTAGCACAATGTAATCTTGTTAAAATAGAAGAAGCGAATTCCATTTTTGTCTTTAATTTCAATAGCGTGCAATAGTGCTTGCTCTTCATCATATACACTACCCGTTAAACGGCTGGGATTCTCAGACCTACCTAATAGATTAAGGATTGCCTGCCACAACCCTGCAATCCAATTAGAGGGATTTTTTCGTCTGATTTGTCTGATTGCTTTGTTATAGGTTGCCGTTTTTTGTTCCAGTTGGGAGAGTTCCTCACCAACAAAAAACGAGCGATAACATGCGTTATATGCAGCATAACCAGCGAATTCAAAGTCTCCGGTTTCTACTCCATTTTGATAAGCATCAACTAGAAATGGTATTGTTTCCCTAATATGTACCTTCCAATGCATAACATGGGCACTCGATACCATTAATGCTTTAGCATTCCCTGTTTTGGTATTGAATCGTTCTGCCAGACTGAGAGCCAATTTGCCAAATTTGTAACCAAGTTCAATGTCTTGAACAACTCCACATAGAACAAGCCCGTAGTCAGCATAACTCATTGGCGACAAGGCAGCATTGCCGTAGCTGATTGATAAATTTACCATTCTGCACGTAATTAGTATCATCAATGCTGGTGACACAAGAAATGCAGTACCCGCGATATTTGCCAGGATTGACATTGCTGCTAGCGGTTCTGGTGCAATCATCTCTGGTAGATGAATTAAGTCTTCAATTTCTCGTCCAGCTAATAGTGCAGCCGTTGACTCCAATTCTCTTTGAATATCTACCTGATCTGGATTTTCTATTAAATCTACTCCTAGGAGCTTTAACACTTCCAGTCCAATTTTAAGTGCTTCTTTTGAGTTGCCCTGTGACAAGTATCCTTGAATTTTACTATCGTAAATCTGCACTTTATCGATCGCTGTCTTTGCGCGATCGAGTACCACTTCAACGAATTGTTCCATTTCACTAAAGCGACCCTGAAGATATGCCGCTCCTGCTGCTTCTGAATACAGCGCTAAGGTGAGGTCATACTCACTCTGCCAACTCTCTGAATTGAGGAGTTGAAGCCCTGTCGTGAAATACTGAAGTGCTGCTTCATAAGCTGTTGCTATCTTCGCTTTCTGACCTGCCGTTAAATTCAATCTGGCAATTTCGGTTCGTTCTGGTTGAGCAGTGACAAGCTCAATTCCCTGGTTGAGATGATCCACAGTTTCAAACAGTCGCTCTGACAGTTGCTCTGGCGACATTTTTCCTAGTAGATTGCGCCCGATCTGCAAACGAACCACTTGTTTTTGCGACTCGTCAATTAAGGCGTAAGCCGCTTGCTGGACGCGATCGTGCAAAAACTTATAGTTTTGAACTAACAAGTTTTCGTCTAATTCAGATATAGGTTGAATTAATCCAGCTTGGATTGCTGCTAGTAAATCTTGGAAAATCGCTCTTAGCGATCGCTCATAAACGATTGCTAAAGTTTCCAAATCAAATTCAGCTCCAACACAAGCGGCTAGACGGAGAATTTGGCGTGTTTCTTTTGGTAATTGCTTTAACTGGAGCAGCAGCAACTCCACCACATTCTCAGTGATATCTTGCGCTTCAATCTGGGCTATGTCCCACTGCCAGCTTAACTGTTTTGCATCAAAAATCAACAGATTTTCGCTATACAGCATTCGCAAAAATTCACCGACAAAAAAAGGATTGCCCTCGGTTTTACGTAACACTAATTGGGCTAAAGAACGAACAGTGTCAATATTGTGGTGTAGCGTCTCGGCAATCAATTGACTCAATGCTTCTAAAGTTAAGGGTTTCAGGATTATTTCCTGAAGCACTACCCCTTGTTTTCGCAATTTTTCCAGTGTTAATACCAGTGGATGCGTTGGATACACTTCGTTATCTCGATAGGCTCCAATTAAAAATAGGAATTGAGTCTGCTCGTCGAGTAATATTAGCTCGATTAACTTCAGCGTCGCTGAGTCGATCCACTGCAAATCATCTAAGAAGATTACCAGGGGATGTTCTTTTGAACAAAACACCCGCACAAACTTTTGAAAGACTAGATTGAAGCGATTCTGTGCTTGGATTGCGCCAACTTCGGGTACAGGCGGCTGCTTGCCAATGATTAACTCAACTTCTGGGATTGCATCAATGATGATTTGTCCGTTGCTTCCCAATGCCGTCAGCAGACGATCGCGCCACTGTTGCAACTGCTCGTCGGGTTCACCCAGTAGTTGCTGCACCAATTTTTGTAGGGCATGGGCGATCGCGCTGTAGGGAATATTACGCCCGAATTGGTCAAACTTACCCCAGATAAAATAGCCGTGCTTTGCTGCGATCGGTTTATAGAGTTCCTGCACCAATGCAGATTTGCCTACTCCCGCGTAACCAGAGACTAGCATCATTTGAGCATTTTCTTCATTTCCTCTTTCGGCTACTGTGTCAAACGCCGCCAATAATGCTGCAATCTCTGCTTCTCGTCCGTACAGTTTTTGGGGAATGTGAAACTGCTGGGAAATATCTTGAAGACCTAATTGGATGCGATCGATTTGACCGCTTTGGGCAAATTGGCGATCGCTCCTTTCTAAATCCGCCTTAATTCCCCAGGCACTCTGATAGCGATCTTCCGCATTTTTCGCCATCAGTTTCATGATTATGTCTGAAACTGCTTTAGGAATCGCTGTATTCAATTCGTGAGGCGGAACAGGCGATTTGGCAATATGGCAATGAACTAGCTCCAGTATGTCTGTTGTCGGGAACGGTAGCTGTCCAGCGAGCAGTTCATAGAACGTTACACCGAGCGAATAAAAATCGGTGCGGTAATCGAGCCAGCGATTCATCCGCCCCGTTTGCTCAGGAGAAATGTAGTCAAGTGTACCTTCTAATACATGAGGACTTTTGAAGGTTGGATTTGTGCGATTAAATCGGGTGGCAATGCCAAAATCAATGATTTTAACCACACCCGTATCTGAATTGAAGACGATATTGCCAGGGTTGATATCTTTGTGGATGATATTAGCGTGATGAATTCTGCCTAGAATCTCTGTAATGTCAATGGCTAATCTGAAGAAATTGGATAAGGGCATGGGGCAGAATCTTTCTTTTCGCTGCCGCATCCATCTCTCGATAGATTCTCCACCAAAATCTTCTAAGAGAATAGCGAGTGTGCGTTGATAATCTTGCTGGCTATACGCCTTGACAACTCCTGGGAGATTCAGGGAGCGCGTAATTTCATATTCCTGTCTGTAGCAAGTTAATTCTTGGGGAGAGGGGTAATTTTGCTTGAGCAGTTTGACGATGAGCGGGCGATCGTCTTGCTCTCTGATACCTCGATACACCAGAGATACCGCACTCTCATAGATCTTGCTGTGGATGGCGACTCCAGGTAGGGCGATCATATAACTCTCTCCCGATGAGTGTCATCAGCTGCATTATAAAGCACATGTGTCGTTTGCCAAACTCCAAAAGATAAAACAATTGGGCAACTTTGCCTGGTGCTGGCTTTGCTAAACGGCTCGCCCTCTAGGGGCAAAGCAAGGCAAAAACACCCAATATGTAGACTTAGACAGAAGAAGAGAGCGTGTTTGCATTCCTTCTATCTACTCGTTTTATTTACCTAAAGTGTAATGACTTCCAACGCTCAACTTCTTTGGTGATTCTTACAACAATTAATTTATCAGATTCTTATGGTGAAGGGCCATCAGTGAGAGGTTAAGATAATTGCACATTTGTCAAGAAGGTGCAGGAAAAGGTGATAAATCTAGCTTTGAGACTGGCTTTCGCAGATATTTAACCACGCCTAAGTCTTGACGTGAGTTCGACGGTTAGAAAAAGCCAAAAAAGCTTGCCATGTATATATTTGCACAATTGGGTATTGTTCAGGCGATGCCTGCGGCGGGCTGCGCCTACGCTACGATTGATTGAGAATCTGTGAAAAAGTGACAAAAAAATGCCGAGACTAAAAATATCTAAGAAAAATTAAGGTCTCGGCTATGTCTAAAGCGTATTTTACTCCAATATGCTTGGGTTAAAGGTTATTGGTGTAGATAATTAGACTTGTCCGAAAACTCCTCGCGCCAGACTGTTCAAAGCTTTGAGACAAAACTTTGATATCTTCGTAAAAACGGAGTCATAAGGGTTTGATATAGTTAGTGATAGTTTAGAGGCATAAAAATAAACTCCTAATTTAATAAAATTTACGATCGCTGCTAATAGCTAAGTTGGCAGAACTAAGCTACCAATTCTAAGCCTAACTAACCCACAAACTGTTAAAAAATGTTGGCATCTGTCTAAGATAAAATAGGCATAAACATACTTGTTCTTCGATTGGTAACAATTCTTTGCAACCACCACCAGCTGCATTGATTCTAATTTCCTGGCTCTCCTGTTTAGCTTTGATGTCTTGGTGTCGTTTGAAAGCAAAATTTAGCAGTGATTCCAATTGTCCGTAACTAATCCCTAAAATCTGTTTTGTTCTTAATGGATACTTTTGGATATAATCAAAAACCATAACTAAGCTTGAAAAATGGTAGACACTCAATTCTACGTTTTACCATTTTCCTTTTCCTAAGTTAATATTTCGGACAAGTCTTTTATATCTGGGTAAAAGACTTATATCATGTCCGGCTAATCACTTAAGATTGCCGTATCTGTGCAAAAATCCCAAAAGTCTCTTTCCCCCTGCCCCCTAAATGATAAGTCTTCAACCGGACATGATATTAGCTTGTGTATCTCACTTTCCTTGAAATCTGCTGTATCAATAAGCAATGGGTTTTGTAAGCTGAAAACTCTACTATGCAGATAATCGACACCTTTCAACGTTATAGTAAGTGGTGTCGATGAGCTTCAATACATTCACCTAATAGTAAAATATTTTACTTAAAATTCTCAGCATTTCTGCTATGCTCAGGGTCAGCAGTGAACGTAGCCGAAGGGTCAAGCTGTATTGCCTCTTTCTCCGTCTCCAGTTGCTCTCGTTGCTTGCTGTACTCCCGCAGCTGCTTCAAAAGGTTTTCTTGGGATGAATTCGGGATAGACGGACTAGGAGTTGGTTGAAGGTCGGTGTCGGTACTTGCAAAATTAGCTGCTGAGGGATTTATTTCGTCGACTGGTAGCGACTTGTCATTAAACATCGCCTGTTGGGTTGGTGCTGGGGCAGGAATTAAATTCTTTGGTTTGCTCACAGCAGCTTTCACCGAATCTAGAGTAGCGGCAACTTGCACTTGTTGCTGCATCTGTTGTGTAGAAGATACTAAACCACTTAAACCATTTACCAATTGCCGCAGATTTTTACGGAAATTGGGATCGCCTGTCAATTCATCTAAATCAGATGTAATTTTTTGGGTATTTTCAAAGGTTACTCGTGCTGAATCTAAAGTTTGTTGCAGCAACACCGCATTCTTTGGATCGTTTAAGCTTTTAGAAGCATCACGTAAATTAGCTGAGGCTTGGGCTGCATTTGCTGAAAGCGCTTCTAAATTGTTGAGTAATTGTCCTTGAGTCAATCGATTGACTGATGGTGATAAGCTACTGACTGTAACACGCAATTGGTTGCTGGTTTCGGTGATATTGTTCAACGCACCAACTAGCGTTGACCGATTTGTTGTCACCAAATTATCCAAGTTGTTCAGCAATCGATTTGCTTGAGTTGCAGTTGCACCAAATTTATTTACTGTTTGATTTGCAGATGCATTAAGTTGGTTTGTTGCCCGTTGCACTGAATTAGCCGTAGCGGAAAAGGTAGCAAGTTGTAGTTGTAAGCTTTTGGTCAAACCTTGTAAATCCTGACTTAGCTCAGTAAAACTGGATGCTGCACCTGTGGTAGTTTCTAGAACTCTATTGACATTTCGATAAAATTTTGGATCGTTGTATGCACCAGCTAGCTCAGTTGAACTGCGAATTAGTGCATCAACACTGATGCCAACCTGACCTTTTAACCGAGAGCCATTACAGACGATGAGGCTGGTATCACAATTTTTATCTAGGGGTTTAGCGATCGCAACCCCAGGAGGTAAGGTTGTTCTTGGTGTGATGTCAATAATACTTTCGCTAATTAATCCGCTTTGATTAGCTTCCACCACGACATTACGGGGGATAATTAGGTCAGTTTGGGCAATTTCAATCACTACATCAATGGCATTTGCCCCTGGTCGAACCTGAGAAATAGTTCCTACCTTAACGCCACGGTAGCGAACTGCTGCTCCCTTTTGCATTCCGCCAGCGTTGGCAAATTCTACAATCATTTTGTATGAACGGCCAGCAGCAGTGAATCTATTTAACCACAGAAAGAGTAATCCAAATACCCCTAGTCCTAGCAGGAGTAATAACCCCACAGAACCTTCTCTAAATGTTCGCCCAGACGCGAAGCGACTTGTCATAAGACCTCGCATTTTTTTGCCTCCACCAACAACCAATAACCAATTAGGAGTTAGGAGTTAGGAATTAGGAATTAGTAGTTAAATTTAACTCCTTACTCTTCACTTTTAAGTTTCTAGCCGGCGACTTTAATCGGGCCTTGAACACTTCCACTGATAAATTGTCTGATCAAGGGATGTTCTGTGTTGTATATTTCACTAACTGTACCTTGCCACTGCACTTTTCCTTCATAGAGAAATATAAGTCTATCAGATGTACGGCGGATAGTGCTGTCCTGGTGAGTAACAACAGCATAAGTACTACAAACTCCATGTAGACATTGCAAGTGGCGGATTAAATCTTCGATGACTGTCGAGGCAATGGGATCGAGTCCGGCGGTTGGTTCGTCGTATAGTAGAACTTCTGGCCCTTCATTGGGATTATCAGGGTTAGACATAATCGCACGGGCAAAACTTACCCGTTTGCGCATTCCCCCGGAAAGTTCGGCTGGGTAGAGGTCGCCTATTTCTGGCAAACCTACCATCTCTAATTTTTCGTTTACCAAATCTCGGATGCGCGATCGCGGCAGCTTTGAATTTTGATAAAGTAAAAATCCCACATTCTCCTCCACTGTCAGCGAATCAAATAGGGCCGCCTGCTGAAACACCATACCAATGCCAACCTGCTGGCCACCATCCTCAATCAAACCCTCTCGCCGCACTCCTTGCACATAAATTTCTCCTTCATCAGGACTAAGTAACCCCGCTATTACTCGTAAGATAGTTGATTTCCCAGTCCCTGATGGTCCAATAATACCCAGTGCTTCTCCCCGATAAATAGTTAAGTCTACATTATCTAGAACTTTATGGCTACCAAAGGACTTAGAAACACCTTTTAGTTCAATCAATGGTTCAGTCATTATTTATTTAGTCACTTGTACTGAGCGACTCGTGCCGACTTGTGCCGAGCGAAGTCGAGGTAGTGGAGCCGAGGTAAGCCGAAGTATTGGTCATCAATCGTTGGTCATTAGTCAGTAGAAAATAAACAAATGACTACTGAGAACTAACAAAGGACAAATATGCCCAATAGTGATTTCATAGCGATCGGTAGGACATTGTATAGTGTATTATAAGTAAATAATTAGCATTCTGATTAGCAAACTTTATTTTTTTAGCATAATATTTAGTTATTGGCGATGTTTCTCGTCTCAAAATATCCTTAACGCCAAGCTGACTAAGACACCGTAGTAATTAAACATCTCAGTGATGTGAGAATAAAATTTCAGTTTTCTGTAGACATCAGCAAAGTCATTTATATATTATTAATATCCTACTTAACTTTATAACGATTCAGGTTAATACAAAATAGAAAAATCAAATGTAAGTTTTGAAAACTAAAAGGTTCAGACTCGCTATTTTTTCTATAAGTCACAAACCTTGTTTTTCATTAATTATGAACTATAGTTATAAAAAATAGCTTCCTGCTATCCAAAGTTATTGTAATTATACCGTTTCTTTGTAAAACTGCATATATTTACCCCTTACCAAGAGAGGACTACAGGGGAGTTTGATTATATGCATTTTAATGCAGAATTAGTATTAGCATAATGATTAAAAAGCTGGAAAAACTAATAACATTACTAACTAAGAGATTTGGCAAAGTCCAAAATTATTTACTAGAATTGTAATAATTACTGTTAAAAATAAAAAAAGAAATTATGAGTAGCCCATTAGAACAGTTTGCAAGTGATAATTCTTCTGGTATTTGTCCTGAAGCACTGGAATATATGATTAGGGCAAATCAAGGTAGTGTTCCAGCTTATGGAAATGATGAATGGACTCAAAAAGCAACAGATTATTTTCGGGAACTCTTTGAAATTGATTGTGAAGTATTTTTTACCTTTAACGGTACAGCCGCAAATTCTTTATCTTTAGCTGCTCTTTGCCAGTCATATCACAGCGTCATTTGCCATGAGACATCTCATATAGAAACAGATGAATGTGGCGCACCGGAATTTGCATCTAATGGCTCTAAATTGTTACTTGCTCACGGTAAGAATGGCAAATTAACATCAGAGTCTATAGAGTCACTTGTCACCAGACGTACTGACATTCATTATCCCAAACCTAAAGTTATTAGCATTACGCAATCAACTGAATTAGGAACTTTATATTCTATTGAAGAACTTTTAAGTATAAAAGAAGTTGCAAACAAGTATAACTTAAAACTTCACATGGATGGCGCTCGTTTTGCCAATGCAGTTGCTGCTATGAATAAAAGTCCTGCTGAAATTACTTGGAAAACTGGAGTGGATGTATTATGTTTTTGTGGTACCAAGAATGGAATGGCATTAGGTGAAGCCATTCTTTTCTTCAATAAAGCGCTAGCAGAAGATTTTGATTATCGATGCAAGCAAGCAGGCCAGCTAGCTTCAAAAATGCGATTTATTTCGGCTCCTTGGTTGGGTTTACTAGAAACTGGTGCTTGGCTAAAAAATGCTAGACATGCCAATCAATGTGCTGAATACTTAGAAAATCAACTATTAAACATAGAAGGTGTTGACTTGATGTTTCCTAGAGAAGCCAACGCCGTATTTGTAAAATTACCTGAAGAAGTCATTCACAGCTTAAAAGCCAAGAACTGGCAGTTTTATACATTTATTGGTGTGGGAGGAGTACGTTTTATGTGTTCTTGGAACACTACTCAATCAAGAATTGATGATTTGATTAGTGATATTAAAAATGCAAGAATAAATGGGGGAAAGGGAAAGGGTTAAAGGGGAAAGGGATAGAATTAATTTCCCCCTAGCCTTCAATCTTTCCCCAATATATTGCAAAATTTACTTTTGCAATATGTCTTATATGTAATCAAGCAGGCATGATATTACTTCTTGACAAAAATTAAATATGGAAAATCTCAAATAATGAAATAAATACAGTAATTCTAAAATTCAATACTATTTTCAGTTAAGGGTTAGTGGTGTAGATTATTGGTTTTTCAAGACGCGATGAATCGCGTCTCTATATTAGGGTTTTGTTGCCCATTCTGAACTGTATTGTCCTCAAATTGCTCCAAGTTATCATAACTGATGATGTCAGCGCTTACTTGGTATGTAACTTCAACTGCAATTTTGATTGTTGCCACAAGCCTAAATGCTTATTTTTAGCATTAGCTTCTGAATTAAAAATTGGGTTTTGGTCTCATAGCAATTTTGTAAAGATTCTTGGTCAACAACGGCATTACCTGACTCTACCAAAAGGAGATTTACTGACCGATTATCTACAAACACTTCACCCGCTGGACGACCACTTTTTAGTTGTTCTGTACTTCTAATTACGACAGGAGTTTGAAGTGGTAATAACTGTTTTAACTTTTGTATTGCTGCTAAACCATAGCGCTTGTCAGTTGCCTCTGGTGCATTAATACACGCTAACTTGACTATAGTTGTTTGTCCTGCATTATCTTTAACCAAAATTGTGTTCCCGTCTGTAACACCAACTACTGTACCTAGTACCAACATTAGTTGAAGTAATTCCATCATTTTATATGTAATATTTTATGCACAAATAGAATTTTATTTCGGTGCTTAGATTACTAGTGTGATTTCGCTCACAAATTGCAAATAAAAATGATATAAAGATTCTAATAGAAACATCTGCTCTTTCTATACAACAAATTTATGAAATATTACTTAATTAAATTTAAAGTGATACAATAATTAAATAGGTAAAAATAAACTGTATCATTGTAAGCAAAGTTAAATAATTATCGAAAATTATGATTGGTTGATTTCAGTCTTTTACGTTTTCGATGATATCGTTGTACTTTAATTTCAGTTTGATGACCAGATTATCTGAGCAATTCCTAGAAGCTTTCTTCACCTTTATAAAAATCAACTCCACAGATTTACAAATTATCATTGTATTGAAGAGTTTTAACTTCTAAATCCTAACTTTGTTTGTATGCCAGAACAACAGCAGTGGACTATAACAGCAACTGAACAACCACCAGAGTGGTTTATCCAAGCAGTCAAACATTATACACCTGCATCAAGTGGACTGTATGCAGCGCAGTTGTTGTGGCAACGAGGTATTAAAGATCGTCAACAATTAACAGCTTTTATCAACTATAAAGCTTATCAACCAGCAAGTCCCTTTGAGTTTGGGCAAGAAATGCATCTGGCGATCGCACGGTTGCAACAAGCATATAATACTAAAGAAAAAATTGCCATTTGGGGAGACTTCGATGCTGATGGGATTACTGCTACATCGGTACTTTGGGATGGATTAGGGCAGTTTTTCGCTCAAAATACTCAGTTAGTTTACTACATTCCCAATCGCCTGAAAGAATCCCACGGACTTAATAATCAAGGAATTGATAACTTAGCAAAACAAGGTTGCAAATTAATAGTTACTTGCGATACAGGTAGCACAAATGTTGAAGAAATTATCTATGCTAAACAGCTAGGTATAGATGTAATAGTTACAGACCATCACACCTTACCAGCCGAACGCCCACCTGTTGCAGCAATTATCAATCCTCGCTATTTTCCAAAGGAACATCAGTTATTTAATCTTTCTGGGGTGGCAGTAGCTTATAAGTTGGTGGAAGCACTATATCAAAGTCTGCCCAATGTTGCCAAATATCCCTTAGAAGATTTATTAGATTTAGTTGCAGTTGGATTAATTGCTGACTTAGTGCAGTTAAGTGGAGATTGCCGTTACTTGGCACAGATGGGAATTCAACGGCTGCAAGAAGATTTTAAACAGCCAGCAGCAGCACGACGGCGGCCAGGGGTGGGAAGATTATTAGAATTGTGCCAGAAAAGTGGCGATCGCCCCACAGATATTTCTTTTGGTTTGGGGCCGAGAATTAACGCCGTTAGTCGCATTCAAGGCGATGCCAGTTTCTGCGTGGAATTATTAACTAGTCGGGATGTCAAACGTTGTAACGAACTCGCCGAAGTTACAGAACTCGCCAACGCCCGCCGCAAATCTTTACAAAAAGATGTACAAGCACAAGTAGCGCAAAAACTTACTCAATTAGATTTATCAACCACCAGCGTCATTGTCCTAGAAGATGCCCAATGGCCTGCGGGTGTATTGGGCTTAGTTGCAGGACAAGTAGCACAAGAAACTGGACGCCCGACAATTTTGTTGAGTACGGAAGGAGCAGGGGAGCAGGGGAGCAGGGAGCAGGGAGCAGGGGGAGAAATTACTTCTTTATCTTCTAACTCAGAACTCAGAACTCAGAACTCAGCACTCATCTTAGCTCGTGGTTCTGCTCGTTCGGTTAATTCTGTCGATTTATACCAACTGGTGAAAGAGCAAGCACATTTGTTACATCGCTTTGGGGGACATCCCTTTGCAGCTGGTTTGAGTTTGTTGGTGGAGAATATTCCTTTATTTACAGCAGCGATTAATCAGCAGTTGCGGCAATCTTTGGGTAGTACAACTCTAACGCCAACTGTACAAGCAGACTTGACGGTAACGGTAGCCGACTTGGGGAAAGAGTTATTTTTGGAACTGAAACTGTTAGAACCTTGTGGAATGGGTAATCCTGTTCCGAAATTGCTAATTCAAAACTGCTGGTTTGAAAATTCTTGGCATCGCAATCAGCAGGATTGGCAGGGGAAAAAGGTACAGTACATTAAAGCTGAGTTTGATATTCGGGATGACTCTACCAGAAGTGCTTTTCCTGGCTTATGGTGGGGACATTACAAAGATGAATTGCCCATAGGAAAATGTGATTGCATAGCAGAACTAGACTACAACACCTTCAAAAAACGTTATGAAATCAGATTGATTGCCGTACGTTCTTCTGCTAACTCAGGACTCAACACTCAGCTATCGCTAACACCCTTCATCCTAGACTTACGGAATCAGGAACACTCAGCAACTCAACATGGGCTAAACCTTAGCTATCCGCTAACAGGACTAATTATTGAAGATTGTCCTACGAATTGGGATGATTTACGTATGTGGTTGCGGCGATGTTTGGCGAGCAGCCGCTCTACGTCTGGGCTTGAGAATCAGCAACAATTAGCGATCGCTTGGTCTAAACCTAAGCATCAACCACCTAATCAAATTTGGCTGACTCTTGTCGGAATTGCCAAATATCTCAGTCGCACAAACCAAGTAGTTACCCGCAGACAACTTTTAGAGAAAATTGGCATCAGCGACCAAACCTTACTTGTCGGCATCAAAGCTTTAAAATATTTAGGGTTCACAGTTCAACGACAAGACCGTTCTTTACAAATTACTTGGAATCCAAACGATAGTGCCGAAAACCTTGCTGACGAAGCAGTTGCACGATTTTTAGCTGCTGTTCGAGAAGAACAATTTCAGCAACAGTATTTTGCGGAAGTTCCTTTATCTACGATTGTGGCGATCGCCAGCTACGACAGTAAATAATTTAACAGAATAGAATTCAGAAGTCAGAATTCAGAATTCAGTATGAATTCTGACCGAAAAAGCAGATAGCGCAGCGTTTCCTAGAGAAAGTTTTCTCCCTGCCCCCTGCCACCTAGTTACAGAAGTGTCCCAGAAGGCTGTTGCAACCTATTGTTACTGCTAACAGTTTTTCCTTCTACAAAACCATCTCGACCTGTAATCAATCTAGAGCGACGATTACGAGTGATATAATTCCATCCCCATTGAATTGCTACTACTACTTTAGTGTCAAACTCAATTAAGAAATAGATGTGAACTACTAGCCAAAAAAGCCAAGCAATAAAACCTTTGAGTTTGACTAAGCCTAAATCTACAACAGCTAAATTTTGCCCAATCATCGCCAAAGTACCCACGTCATTGTAACGAAATTGTGGCAAAGTCTCACCTTGCAACCTGCGTTTAATGAGTTTAGCTACATACTCTCCTTGTTGTTTAGCTACAGGTGCAACACCGGGTAAGGGTTTACCATTTTGATGCGAAAAGTTGCCTAAATCTCCCACTACAAAAATGTTGTTATAACCCTTGATAGACAAGTCCGGTTCTACAATCACACGTCCGTCGCGATCGCACTCTACACCTGTACTTTTTGCTAGGGCTTTCCCCATTGGCGAACCTTGAACACCTGCTGCCCACAAGATAGTTTTTGAGGTAATTTCTGTCAATTCATCACCTTGCTTGAAAGTAACGATGTTACCTTCAATATTTGTCACTCTGGTGTTGGTATAGACAGCCACACCCAACTTTTGCAAAGATTCTGCTGCTACTTTCGATAATTCTGGGGCAATGTGTGGGAGGATGCGATCGCCACCTTGCAATAGTAAAATTCTCGCTTCTGAAGTGTTGATGCTGCGGAAATCTTCTGTGAGAGTTTGGTATGCTAATTCTGCGATCGCTCCTGATAATTCTACACCGGTAGGCCCACCCCCGACAATCACAAAAGTCAACAAAGCCCGGCGTTTTTCTGGATCGGTTTCTTTTTCTGCCGCTTCAAATGCCGAAAATATCTGGCGACGCATTTCTATCGCATCTTCAACAGTTTTCAAGCCAGGAGCAAATTCTTTCCAGTTATCTTTACCAAAATAGGAATGGTTAACACCTGTAGCGACAATCAATGTGTCATAAGGTACTACTTCATCACCTAAAATAACTTGTTGCGCTTTTGGATCGATATCATTTACCTCTCCCAACAACACTTTTGTATTCTTGCTTTTGCTGAATACAGATCGCAATGGTGCAGAAATATCAGCAGGTGATAGCGTACCTGTGGCAACTTGATATAAAAGCGGCTGAAATAGGTGAAAGTTACGTTTATCAATGAGAGTAACATTTACATTTGCTTTCTTCAAAGCTTTTGCTGTATACAGTCCACCAAAGCCGCCACCAACGATAACAACGCGATGTGGTGCATTCTTTTCAAGTGAGACTTCCATAAGAAATATTTCCTTGTGTTAAGAAGTTGTAACTATTCTTAACAAAGATGTAACAGCATTATGAGAGTGGTTGCTGTCTATTTAGAACAATTGAAGAAATGATGAAAGTAGTCAAAGTTAGTTTTTCGAGGAAGGCAGGGGGCAGGGGGCAGGGGGAAAACTGCCCGACGCTGGATGACTGACTACCACTGTACTATACGCCAGTCGTAGAGAATTCATTCTGAATTCTGAATTCTGACTCCTGAATTCTGACTCCTGAATTCTGTTAGAGCAATCAAGCCGCTCAAAATGTGCTATGAATAATTCCGCCATCTACTTGCAGCATGACTCCATTCACAAATGAGGCTGCTGGTGAACTCAGAAATACCGCAACATTGGCAAACTCTTCTGGTGTCCCCATACGACTTTACAGTAACTTGAAGCCAAGGTTATTGAGAGCTTCACGCAAGCGATCGCGTCCTCTCAATGATTCTACAGTGGCAATGCGTTGGGCTGAGTGTTCTGACCAATCACCAGCAATATTCATCTTTTGTTCAGTATAGAATTCTTTGATGATGTCGTTGTAGTGAGCGATCGCTTCTTCTTGTTCTGTCAATTTATAGGTTTCACGATGCAGCACAGCTGACTGGGGCAACCTTGGCTTAATCGCCGCTTCTACTTCCGGATTTGGATAGCCGACACACAATCCAAATACAGCATACACAGAGTCGGGCAAATTCAATATCTCTGCTACCTCTTGCGGGTGGTTCCTGATTCCACCGATATAGACTGTTCCTAAACCAAGTGACTCAGCTGCAACTGTGGCATTTTGCGCCGCCAAAGCTGCATCAATTGTTGCCATCACAAACATTTCCAAATATTCCAGCGCATCGTGAGATATGCCGCGACTGTCAGCAACGTGACTTAGACGCGCCAAATCTGCTAACCAAACCAAGAATAAAGGAACCTGCTTAATATGTGCTTGGTTTCCCGCTAGCTTAGATAACTCCTCTTTGCGGTGTCGGTCTTCGACTGCTACCACACTCCAAGTTTGCAAATTCGAGGAAGTAGATGCAGATTGGGCGGCTGCAATTAGCAACTCCAGAGTTCCTGGTGGTAAAGGATCGGCTAGATAAGACCGAATTGAACGGTGAGATAGTAGTGCTGTTAGCGAATCATTCCATACAATTTCGGGGTTGAAGGGAATTTCACCGTAGCGCGATCGCAGTAATTCTGTAGGATTAGTCATAATCAATTCCAAGATTTACATTTTCAAATTTGCTACTAATACAAATTTCATCTGTAGGTGCATACATCTCTATGCCCCTACAGCCGATTCATTGTACTAGTTTATGTTTTTGGTGAGAAAGCAGCATATTCTTCTTTTGTCAACATTGCATCCTTCACATTTATTTCTTTGGGAATTAACTTCAATTTGTAATATGTATCTGCAACACCTTGTTGTAGATTTATCAAATTGTCGTCAATTGGTACAATCCCAAAAGTCCGTCTGTTAGTTGCTTTTTTCATCGTTTCTAGATCAATTCCTAACACAGGCGCGAGGATTTTTGCTACTTCTTCTCGATTCTGTTTAGACCATTCTTCGAGATTTTTAATTTCCTCTACTATTGCCTTGACAGTTTGGGGATTTTCAGTGACAAATTTGCGACTCATCAAATAATATCCTCCCTGTTTATTAATTCCTGTACCATCAATTAGGACTCTGGCTTTAGTTGCCTCTTGAGCCGCTGCATAGAAAGGGTCCCAAATTACCCAAGCATCCACACTCCCTTTCACAAATGCAGCACGAGCATCAGCCGGAGCCAAATATTTAGGTTCAATATCTGTATATTTTAATCCCACTTTTTCTAAAGCTAGGACTAACAATAAATGGGCACTAGAACCTTTTTGAAAGGCAACTCTTTTGCCCTTCAAGTCAGTAACTTTTTGAATTTGCGAATTTTGAGGAACAAGAATTGCTGAACCAGCCGGACTAGCAGCAGTACCAACAACATAAGTTAGTGATGCTCCCGCTGCTTGGGCAAAGATTGGCGGTGATTCTCCCACAGGGCCAATGTCAATACTACCCACATTCATGGCTTCTAGTAGTTGTGGACCTGCTTGAAATTCAGTCCACTTTACAGTAATACCTTCTGGCGCCAGACGCTTTTCTAAAACACCCTTAGTCCTCAGCAAAATGGTCGATTTTTGATAGCCAAATCTGACTACTGTTGCTTTACTAGAAGCAGAATTACTAACTGATGTGGCACTGGGATTAGGGGCATTAACAGTCGGTGTTGATGAACAAGCAGCAAATAGCAAGCTCAGACAAAGACCTGTAACAAAAGCCCCCACTACTGGTAAAGGAGAAGAAAAGAATAATTTATGTTGGTTGTTAAACGGGATATTCCTGAATTTTATCAACGATATCCACTTGGCAATAAAACGGCGAAAGATTTGGTTAATCATCAAAATGATTTCTCTGAGCTATATAAGTACTATAAACTTATAGGTTTACCGGAGTATATAAATAAATTTTTAATTGTCATCAAAATAGCGGGAAGTGAGTTAACTGGAAACTTCCCCGCCGATTATGCCAATGCCAAAAAACACAGCACTAATTTAGTAAATCAGGTTCTTCGCGTACAATGCGATCGTAAAGCGGCTGGAAACTGAACCACCCACTTACATGTGACCCCACTTGAGTTTGTGTTAAACGGGCTGTTTCGTGTTTGATAGTAGTGGGTCTACCCGCAGCTTCTGCCAACAGTTGGCCTTGGCACGATCGCTCTAAGCTAATGTACCAAAAGGCAGCTTCATCGACTGTATGTCCCACAGTTAAAATGCTATGGTTACGTAGGATTATGGCTTTCTTTGGTCCCAAGGCTTGCGCCAATCGCTGACCTTCAGAAGTTTCTAAAACAACACCTGTAAAATCGTCAAACAGGGCATGATCTTCGTAAAAAGCACAAGAATCTTGAGTCAAGGGGTCAAGGAGACGCCCCAAACTAGACCAGGCTTTACCATAAAGTGAATGGGCGTGAGCCGCGGCAATGACATCAGGTCGAGCTTCATGAATCTGAGAATGGATGGCGAAAGCAGCTTGGTTTACTTCCGCATCGCCTTTAACCACTTCACCTTCTTTGTTAACTAGAATCAGGTCAGAAACTCGGATATGACCAAAGTATGCCCCGAATGGATTGACCCAGAAATGGTCTGTAAACTCAGGATCGCGAGCCGTAATATGGCCTGCGATTCCCTCACTGAAGCCAAACTTACCAAACAGGCGAAAGGCGGCGGCGAGACGTTGCTTGCGGTGAAGGCGTTCGTCTTCAACTCGCTCGAAAACTGGGGGTTTTGGTCTAATATAATTGGCCATGTTATTTTTCCTCCTCTTCTTTACAGGGAGCGTTGGAATATCCAGAGCGAAAGGATTTGACGCTGTGAGATTCTGGGATGAACTGGTGACGCAAAATACAACCAGTATCATTACCTAAAATATGGATGGATACAGATGCGCTCTGGGATGTGGTTTTAACAGCGTGGATATCACCATCTGGTGGTAATAGGCGGTAGATATCCCCTGGTTGAAGCGATCGCACTTCAGTTACTTGTAATTGTGCGTGCCCTTCTACATCACTGTTATCTACACGGCGATAGACTGTTTCTTCTTGATTACCCTTGTATAAACCAATCAATCCCCAGGCTAGATGATCGTGGACGGGAGTCGTTGAGCCTGGGGGAATCACCAAACTGAATACTGACAGGGAACGGTCTTTAGCACGATAAAGTAGCCATTGACCAATACCGCCACCCATCCGGCTTTCGGGATTGACTTGGGCAAACTTTTGGGGTAGCCATTGCTGTTGGGCAAGGAGTTCTTGAAAATAAGGTTCTAATCTAGCGAGAGTTTGTGTGCGATCGTTAACAGTGCTAGCGCTAATTTCTTGCACTGTTGCGACAAAGGATCGTAGCTTTTGGCTCTCAATAAACCATTGGTCTTCTGATAAGGGTTCTAAAATAGTGTGGTTCGTCATCTATATTCCTCTGTTTAGGAGGCGACTAAGATTCACTAATTACTAAGTCGTAATTCGTAGTTAAGAATTCAATTACGATTTATTTTAATACCAGGATGAATTTTAAAGCCAAGTTGTTCAAATTTTAGATGAGAAAAAGACTCCTTCAGAATGATAGTAAAAGGATATCGCTGAAATACAGTAGCTTTACCTTGTGACAATAGCAGCCTAGCATGACTGATGCGTACTGGATATAACGGTTGTTTGTTGGCATCAAGAATGAATACTTTAGTCATAAAATTTTAAATTTTAGATTTGCGATCGCCAGCTATGACAGTAAATAATTTAAAGGGTTTATAGCATTTGCTACACAGCCTCTTTCCCCCTGCTCCCCTGCTCCTTTTATAAAAGGAGAAGATAAGAATGAGAGTCTAGAAGTCAACTCCAGCACTCTCGTCTTTACCTCTCATTTAGGGATTGCCAAGAAATAAATCATCCAATTTCGTGGGGTGTCCCACAATCATTTGTAGTTGGATATTTTTATTAGGAAGCCTCTTAGCAGCTATATTAATTTCTGTAAATACTATAAATCGATCGGATAACCGTTGAATTAACTACAAGCAGAAATTATCACATACAAATTTAAAAAGCAATAGGCTAGCTGTTAGGGGAGACAAAGCAAAGCTTTGGTGGAGTGGGATGCAATGACTGTGGGAATTATAACTAATTACCCTGACTTGATATAAAACGGGTAACAGACTTAGCTTCTGTACCTCACTTTCCTTGAAATATGCTGTAATATAATGCGTCAAAAGGGCAGAATTGATTGTAAATGCAAGGTTGTTTCTAACTGCGGATGCTTGAAGCGAAGCTCTCTGGCGTGCAGATGTAAACGACTGGTAGCTGCACTACATCCATAAAGGCGATCGCCTAAAATAGTTATCCCAAGTCCTCGTGCATCAGCTGCATGAACCCTTAACTGATGAGTGCGTCCTGTTAGTGGCGTAAATTCTACGCGGGTGTAGTCTCCTTCTTTCGCCATTATTTGGAAGTGTGTCAAGCTGGGTTTACCGTACTGCCAATCAACTTTTTGATACGGTCGATTTTCAGGATCTCCCCATAATGGCAGTTCAATTTTACCTTGCTCAATTGTCAAAACACCCGAAAGTATGGCTTCATAAACCTTGTGAATCTGGCGTTGCTGAAACTGCTGGCTGAGTTGCCGATGGGTTTGGCGATCGCGTGCCAACAACAAAATCCCGGAAGTTTCTCGATCTAAACGATGCACAGATATAAGCGCCATACCATCAGGTAACAAATGACGTAAGCGACTCAAAACACTATCTTGGCGATCGCGATAACGACCAGGTACCGAAAGTAATCCAGCAGGTTTATTTACAGCAATCAGCCATTCATCTTCATAAATAACCGGTAAAGCGATCTCTGTGTACACACATCTTGGTAATGAAGCGCAAACCTCGGATTTACCCCCCTTAATCCCCCCTTGTAAAGGGGGGAGATCAAAGATCCGGTTCCCTCCCCTTTGCAAGCGATGCTCTGAGCTTGTCGAAGGGGGGAGGGTTAGGGTGGGGTAAAAGTGACGCAAAAACCCAGATGAGTAAGCTATTTCAGACTTGTGTGTACACTGTAGCCCTTGCCAAGTGAGGAAATATCCGGTTCCCAGTTCTTCCTCAAGGCATCGGGGAGTTAGAGAAGGTGAGGAGGTGTATGTACACCGTAGCCGATCTCCCTTTTCCTGAGCAGGGTAGGGAGGTTTCAAGCCTGAGAGCAAAAACCCCATCAATGGCTGACATCGCTCGGCACACGCTCCGTAAAATTCTCCGGGAATTTTATCCTGATTTGCGGAAGACTCACCCCACCAAAATTCTGCCATTGCTAGGGGTTTGAGATTATGTGTTGCCGCATAATGAAGCAGCTTTGGGGCACAACAGTCTCCTGTGCCAGTGGGAGAACCTCCTGGCATCAATTCTTGCAATGATTGCGATCGCCCGGAAAAATTAGTCAGACTGTAACTAGCGTGCATCTGAGCTTGCAATTGACCAGAAAGTGCTTTACGCCGTTGTTTCAGTTCGCGAATTCGCGCATCTGTCGCTGCAATTAATTGCTGGAGAGGCTGTAATACCGCATTTTGCTGGCGTTTAAGTTGTCGTCGCTCAATTCCCTGTTGACGACTCTCTTCGTCGAGTTGTTCAAGGGCAATGGTAAGGGCTTCGGCAGTGAGTGTATTGCAGATTTGCTGACGTTTTTCCTGTCGTTGATGTTTGCAATAGCGATGGCGATCGCTCATTGCTTTTAACTGCTGCTCAAAGTCATTGAACAGGATTTCATATTGCTGGCGTTCGGTTAGTTGCTTCAAGGTAATAATTTCTTGCTTAATCGCGTCCAACTGTGCCAAAGTCCGGCTTTCCTCGAAAGCAACTTCATCTCGTCCTGGAATTGGCGGCACCCAGCCCTCAACCACACTGCAACTATTCAAAAGACCAGAAAAAGCTTTTAGTACCCGTTGTTCGCCATTAGGCAGTTCAACTAATAGGATTCCATACATCTTCCCTTCACGAGAATAACAGTCATTGTTGGCAAGATGTTGCATTAGTCCGTGGGCGATCGCTTCGGACATTGAAGTGCGGGGTAATTTTAGGCAATCGCCAGTTTGCGGACAAAGCCCTTCGTACCAATAGCTACAAGATGAGTCAGCGATCGCAAAATCGCAGTCGATGAAATCTGAAAGTGCGTGCAGAACTACCATACAAAGTATGATTGCAAATCTAGCCGATCCTCCTAATATATATAGCGTTTATGGCATTGTGGGGAAAAGGGTAAAGGTATGGAATTTTTCCCCTTTAATCTTTCCCCAACCGGAAAGCAAAAGTTACTTTTGTAAGAAGTCTATTGTGTTGAGTGCTTTTGGCAATTTGGCATCCAAAGTTTTTCTGTTGCAGTTTTAATTTATATATCAACAGGGTTACAGGGACATTGAGAAAATTCTACAAGGGATCAATTCCCGTCTCAAAATCCCACCCAATGGCCAGTTGTTGACGTTCACGCTCTCCCAACCACCTTAAGGTGTATGCAGCGCCAGCGTCACCGCTTCATTACAACTGGCTAGAAATCAAACAGAAAATATATAGTACGAATGCACTGACACAGATATAAGTCGAAATATGTCAGACTGCAAAATCTATCTAAATTAACGTGAGTTCGACAGACCTCTCCCTCCCAACTTCCCTCTCCTTAAAGGCTACGGTGTACACACAAGTCTGAAATAGCTGATTAACCCTCCCCTTAGAAAGGGGAGGGAACTGGATTTCCGGTCTCCCCCCTTTACAAGCTACGGTATACACACAAGTCTCTTGACCTGCACCTTTGTTGCATCAACCTGCACCTTTGTTGCATCGACCTGTACCTTTGATGCATCGACCTGTACCTTTGATGCATCGACCTGCACCTTTATTGCATTGACCTGCACCTTTGTTGCATTGACCTGCACCTTTGTTGCATCGCCCTGCACCTTTGTTGCATCGCCTTGCAAAAATGAACTTATCCTACGTTACGCAACAACTTTAAAGGACTTGTGTGTACGCGGTAGCCTTTACAAGGGGGGATTAAGGGGGGTAATTGGACTTGTGTCTACACCGTAGCTCCTAAAAGGAGAGGGAGGAGTAACGAAATTAGAGGGTTTTTGCTCCCCTCTCCTGGCAGGAGAGGCGCTGGGGGAGAGGTCAAAATAGCACCCGTCGAACTCACGTTAAATTAACTTGTTGTATTGTTTGTAACAATATATTAAAATTACATTAAAAAAGTTTGACCACGCAAAAGGGTGTATCCTGCGATCGCGAAGGTGTCATCAGCATCTTCTTTTGATACAATTTATGAAAATTTTGTTGGTAGAGGATGACGTATTACTGAGTACAGCACTCTTCGAGTTGTTGAGTGCAAATCATTATACTATCGACATTGCAAGCAATGGACAAGCTGGATTAGAACTAGCATTATCGACTGAATATGAGTTGATTTTGCTAGACTGGCTAATTCCAAAACTGGATGGGATTACCTTGTGTCGGCAACTGCGAAAGCAAGGCTACCGTAAATCTATTCTCTTGTTAACCGGGAAAAATTCTAATGCAGATATTGTGGCGGGGTTAGATGCCGGAGCAGATGATTACGTCATCAAACCCTTCGACCCAGAAGCATTACTAGCCAGAATTCGCTCTTTATTACGACGCAATGGGGCGATTTCATCATCTATTTTAACCTGGGGAAATCTCTGTTTAGATCCAAGTGCCGGCAGAGTAACTTGTAATCAGCAGGAAATTCTCCTTACAGCCACAGAATACAAACTGCTGGAGTTGTTTTTGCAAAACCCAGACAGGATTTTTAGTCGGGCAGTGATTCTAGATCGGCTTTGGGGATTTGGGGATGCACCGACTGAAAATGCAGTTACGACTCATATTAAAGACTTGCGCAAGAAACTGAAAACAGCAGGTATAGCAGAAGAACTTCTAGAAACAGTATATGGCATGGGCTATCGGATCAAGCCTGCACCTAATCGCCTCATATCTGTTGGGGAAAAGAATCAACATGGAAAGAACAAACCCAGCCCCAAAGACATGACTTCTGTAAATCGGGTGCTGGAGCGATTTCGTAATTCCTTTGTTGGACAAGTCGCAGTGCTGGAGCAAGCAAAAACTGCACTCTTGGCAGGAAATTTAAATGAAGATTTACAGCAGAATGCATTGCGTGAAGCTCATAAGCTAGCAGGTTCAATGGGGTCGTTCGGTTATCCAGAAGGTTCTCGCCTTGCACGGAAAATAGAGCATTTGCTGCTTGAAGATTCCTTGCTATCTCCAGAGCAAATCTCTAATTTCTCGCAACTGGTAACAGCATTACAGCAAGAGTTAACCAAGCCTGCTGTCACTTTCACTGCTCCAAATGTGCCGATGAAGCAAACTTATCGGCTGTTAGTAATCGATAATGATACTATGCTGACAAAGCAGTTGCAAGCAGAAGCCGATTCATGGGGAATCAGGATGAAGGTTGCACCAAACTTAGCAACCGCCCGATCGCTTTTTTCCTTAAAAACTCCTGATGCTGTTTTACTGGATTTGAGTTTTACAACAGCAGAGGAAGACGGATTAATATTGTTGAGCGAGATAGTAGAGCGATCGCCAAATATCCCAGTAATTGTTTTTACCGGACGAGATAGCCTAGCAGATCGACTGAAAGTATCGCGTTTAGGAGCTAGACAATTTTTGCATAAACCGGCGACAACCGAGGAAATTTTTCAGGCGATCGCTCGTGTCTTACCTCAACCTCAAACTTCCGAAGCCAAAGTTTTAATCGTAGACGATGACCCTGTAATGCTGGCTGGATTATCAGCGTTGTTAATTCCTTGGGGACTGGAAGTAATCACCCTTTCCCAATCACAACAATTTTGGAAAGTGCTGATTGCAACATCCCCAGACTTGGTGGTGCTAGATTTAGAAATGCCGATAGTGAACGGATTAGAATTGTGCAAGGTCGTGCGCCAGGATGCCCAGTGGGGAGATTTACCGATTTTAGTAGTTACAGCTCATACCGAAGCAGAATTTCTTCAGCAAGCTTTTGCTGCCGGAGCTGATGATTTTATCAGCAAGCCAGTGCTAGGGCCAGAACTTGTGACGCGGGTACTGAGCCGCATTCAAAGAACTCGTTGGCGCTCTCAGCTAGGGAGAAGTAAAGCATGATCGGAAATTATCAGCGATTATTGAACTACAGTGTGGCTATTGGTTCAACTGCGATCGCCCTGCTGCTGTCACTCTGGTTAGAACCGCTTATTTCCCGAACCACTGGTGCTTTTTTCTATATAGCTATTATCGTCAGTACTTCGTATGGTGGCTTTAAACCAGGAATTGTTACAGTTGTCCTTTCTACACTGGCAATTGATTATTACTTAATTCCCCCTCGATATCAACTGGCGATTAATCAACCAGGAGATATATTACGGCTAGGTCTTTTAGTACTAGTTGCCTCGATCATTAACCTGGTGACAGGCAATCTTCAGTACAGCAGACAGAAGATTCAACAACTCAACCAACAATTGTCTCAAGAAAACGCCGAGCAACTGCGGATAGTTCTTGACGAACGCAAACAAGCACAAGAAACGTTGCAACATCAATTTGAGCAACAGCGCTTAGTAATGGAGATCAGCCAGCGTATCCGGCGATCGCTGAATTTACAAGATATCTTGCAAACTACTGTCGATGAAGTGCGGCAATTTCTGGAGTGCGATCGCGTCACTATCTTCCAATTTTATCCAGGTTGGGGAGGAACGATTGTGATTGAGTCTGTTGCACCGGACTGCATGGCTCTTTTACCACTCCAGATTTATGACCCTTGCATTGGTGAAGAGAACGTCGAACCCTTTAAACAAGGCTTAGTCACTGCGAAAACTGATATTTATACTGCGGAAATTAGTCCCTGTCACGTTGAATTTTTGGAAAGTCTCCAAGTGAGGGCAAATCTGGTCGTTCCTGTTTCCGTAGGAGATGAATTGTGGGGATTATTAGCAGCTCATCAATGTAAGGCTCCTCGTGAGTGGCAATCAAGAGAAATTTCTCTGTTGCGGCAGTTGGGAGCGCAGGTAAGCATTGCTATCCAGCAAGCAGCTTTGTTCAAACAGTTACAGACAGAACTAACAGAGCGCAAACAGGCAGAAATTGACCTACAACAACTGAATACCGAACTTGAGCAACGGGTGCAAGAACGCACTGTCCAACTGACAGAGACGAACGATCGCCTGCGAAAAACAGTTATAGAGCAGCAACAAACCCAACTCACACTTTTAGAACAGACGCAAATGCTGGAGCTTCAGGCTGTAATCACCCGAAATATGGGGGAAGGCATTTGCTTAGTGAGAATTGATAATGCAATCATTATCTATGCCAATCCGAAATTTGAGCAGATGTTTGGCTATGAATCTGGCGAGCTCAACGGTCAACACGTTTCGATTGCGAACTGTGTCACCAAATCAGTAACTACTAAAAATGTAAATCAAGCCACTTTGTCTGCCGTTTTACAAAATACTGAAGCCACCTACGAAGTCCAAAATCTTAAAAAAGATGGTACGCCATTTTGGTGTAGTGTGACGGCTTCGGTATTCAGACATCCCGACTACGGCGACGTTCTGGTTGCAGTTCACCAAGATATCACTGAACGCAAACGCATCGAAGATGCTTTACGCGAGAGCCAAGAAAAATTTCGTCAGATGGCAGAAAACATCCAAGCAATATTTTGGATCAAAGATATTCGCAATCAACAAGTTCTATATGTGAGCAATGCTTATGAAACCATCTGGCAAAGAAGTTGTGAAGACTTGTATCAAAATCATTCAAATTGGTTAGATGCAATTCACCCAGAAGATCGCCAGCGCGTCGAAATTGAATTCATTGAAAAGTTCAGAACAGGGCAATATGATAACAAATATCGCATTATTCGCGCTGATGGTTCAATCCGTTGGATTCGCGACCGCGCATTTCCGATCAGAAATGAACTCGGCGAGTTAGTTCGGATTGCTGGTATTGCCGAAGACATTACTGAATTAGAGCAGATTAATTCGATCAAGAGTGAGTTTATTGGCATTGTTAGTCATGAACTCCGCACTCCCTTAACTGCAATTCGCGCAGCATTGGGTTTACTACAAACTGGTATCTACGACAAAAAACCAGATAAATTTAAGCGGATGATTGAGATTGCAGCCATCGACAGCGATCGCTTAGTGCGTCTTGTCAACGATATTCTCGATTTGGAACGCTTAGAATCGGATCGAGCTGTCCTAGAAAAAACCACCTGCAATGCGGCTGATTTAATTCAACAAGCAGTAGCCGTAGTGCAAGCGATCGCCAATCAGCAAAATATTACTTTTAAGATCCACCCTACCAATGCTCAAGTTTGGGCGGCGGCTGATGCTATTGTGCAAACACTCACCAATTTGTTAGGTAATGCGATTAAATTCTCGCCTGCCGATTCTACTATTACCCTCAGTGTCCAACAGCAAACAGACCGCGTACTATTCCAAATAACGGATCGAGGCCGAGGTATTCCAGCAAATAAGTTAGAAGCAATCTTTGGAAGATTTCAGCAAGTAGATGCCTCTGATTCTCGCACCAAAGGCGGCACAGGCTTGGGATTGGCAATCTGTCGTAGTATTATTGATCGGCACGGTGGGCAAATCTGGGCTGAAAGTACTCTTGGTGTTGGCAGCACGTTTTTCTTCACTCTGCCATTGCCGGGGAATTAGGCAAGGGGGCAGGGGGCAGGGAGCAGGGGAGAATAATAAATAACTAATGACCAATGACCAATGACAAATGACAAATGACAAATGACAAATGACCAATGACAAATGACCAATGACAAATGACAAATGACAAAAAAATTGTTAATTGTGGATGATGAAGAACGAATCCGCGAATTAGTGCAAGCTTGTTTAGAAGACTTGGGGGGATGGGATACCCTGACAGCTGCATCAGGGTCAGAAGGATTAAAAATTGCCCAGATGGAACTTATTGATGCCATTCTACTTGATGTTTCTATGCCTGACATGGACGGCTTTGCAGTCTACGAAAAACTTCAGGCAAATTCAGAAACCGAAGCTATACCAGTGATTTTGTTAACGGCGAAAGTCCAAGGGAGCGATCGCGCCCGTTTCGCCCAGATGGGAATTGCTGGGATTATCACCAAACCTTTTGAACCCACCTCTATTTGCAACGAAGTTAGTGAAATTCTGGGGTGGGACGATTAATAATTAAGTTTGGTAACGAAATCTATCTCTTTATTAGTTTTTTATTTTTGTAATATATTTTTTTGGTTACAGATAAAAACCTTTTATCTGTAACTAAGAAAGGTATATGAAATCAAATGAACATCCTAAAGGAGGTAAATATAATCGGCAAAACGATATTGCTCATTGATGATGAACTGCATGTCCGTGAGATAGTAAAATTTTGCCTCCAAGATTTAGCTGGTTGGAACGTGGTGACAGCAGATTCTCCATTAGAAGGATTGCAGAATGCAATACACTATATTCCTGATGCAATTGTATTAGATATCTCAATCCGCGATTTGGCTAGTTTTGAGTTTATGAATAAACTAAGAAATCATCCAGAAACTCAAGCTATTCCTGTAGTGTTGCTCAGTGCGAAAGCGCGATGGTTGGATTCGCAAATTTTGCGACAGTATCAAGTTGCAGGTGTAATTCTCAAACCCTTTAATCCAGTTACCCTCCCGTCTCAAGTTGCTCAATTGCTGGGTTGGGATTTTACTTGACTAAAAGATTAAACAAGAATGGGTAAAACATCCGTAAGAATTCAGAATCCAGAATCCAGAAGTCAGAATTAAGAAGACTTTGATACCTAAACTTAATAAGTTTAATAAAATCAAGAAGTTATTACCAATAATAGCAATCTTGAATTATTAGTAAAAAATAAAATCGCTGAAACACTTATAGATACTTTTTTCTGCCTATATATTTTCTCACGTTTCAATTTGGATTGCTACAGCGGATTTTAAAGAAAGTGAAGTACGCAACGATTCGTCTCAAAGCCAGGTATAAAGACTGTTTTACTTCTGAATTCTGCTGTATATCAAGTTTAAGCTTAAATTTAACTTAACGTTTTAGGTAATTTGGAATAAAATTAAATACTAGAGAAAAATCTTACATTCATCTAAGTGCATATACATAGATTATTACTATGCTGTTCAATCGTCTATCGGGTTCTGAAATTGATTTAAAGCAAATCCTCGATCGAATTAGGATGCTGGCCGATCAAATTCATCAGTCACTTGAAATGAGTGAAATTCTCAAGATTATTGTCAGCGAAGTTAGAACAACATTAGAAAGCGATCGCGCCATTATCTATCGTTTTTTGCCGGATGGAGATGGAGTCATCGTAGAAGAGTCTGTAAGTAATGGATGGAAACCGATTCTAGGGCAATTAATTTACGATCGTTGCTTCAATGCGATATGGGTAGAGCGATATCGAGATGGAAGCGTTAGTGTCATTGAAGACATTAATACTACAAACTTTGACCCTTGTTACAAAAAACTATTAACAGACTTGCAGATTCGAGCTAATTTAGTAGTACCAATTTTAGTAAACAATCAAGAACTTGATGGAGTTTCTAGTACATATCCTCATTTATGGGGCTTAGTAATTGCTCACCAGTGCAGTGGTTCGCGTCAATGGAGTTCTTTAGAAATTGAGTATTTCCAACTGATAGCCGCAGAACTAGCAATCGCTCTTGGGGAAGCAGAACGCCATCGGCAAAAGGCTACATCCTGCCAAAAACTAACGCTGCAACTCAATCAAAACTTAAAAAATTTGACAGTTCAGCCAAGGTTGAAATCAATCAAAAAAACTCTGTATCAGAATTTTAGAGGTTCCATTATCACAAGAACAGCATTGCCAAAGAATATATCAGTTGCAGACTTGATTGCATTTGACCGATTACAAACTCCAGTTTGGATTTATGATATTCAAAACTTGCAGATGTGGTGGGCGAATCAATCTGCTGTGCATATTTGGGATGCTCAAAGTCGAGAAGAATTGCTCAGTCGCAACTTCAGTGATGTTTCCCAGTCTACTCACACTCGAATGCAAAGCTATTTGCAAGAATTTCAGCAAGGGAAAACCATCACTGAAAACTGGACATTTTACCCAGAAGGAAAACCTGTTTCTCTACGCTGCATCTTTTCTGGAATTCAAATTGAAGAAGGACGAATGGCGATGCTGGTTGAAGGATCGACAGAAATTATCAATCAGATCGATCGAGAAACACTCAGATCGATTGAAGCCCTACGTCACACCACAGTCATGATCTCGCTTTACACGATCAATGGTGTACCTTTGATGCAAAATCCGGCAGCCCTTCGCTGTTATCGGGATACCCTGTACCCTAACTCGTCAGTTGAGAATATTTTCCTGAGTCACTTTGTTGACAAGAGTGTTGGACAACAAGCTATGAAAGCGATTAATTGCGGTGAGGCGTTCAGCATAGAGGCTCAGGTGTTTACTACTGAGGGAATTCAGTGGCATGGGATCGATATACGATGCACCCGCGATCCAGTAACGGGTAACTCCATCATCCTCGTCAACGAAAACAATATTACCAAGCAACAAGCTGCACTACAAGAACACCAGCGTACAGAATCAGAATTGCGCTGGCGGGAAGCTTTGCTGCGTTCTATGACTGAAACTTCTTTGCTGGGATTTTTTGTTGTTGACAATCGTACCGATGAAATCCTCTATTTCAATCAGCACTTCTGTAAAATTTGGGGCATCGAACATCTAGAAGACCAAATGCGTTTGGGTGCTTTAAAAAATAATGACATCATTCCTGATTGTATATCTTCAATTGTCGATGCATCGGCATTTGTCGAATCTTATAAACCATTGCAGTCTGAAGAAAATCGTTGCACGATTGAGGATGAAATTTTATTTGTCGATGGGCGAACGATTCGCCGCTTTTCTAGTCAAATTCGAGATACTCAGGATCGATACTTTGGGCGGTTATACATTTTTGAAGATATCACCCCTCGTAAACAAATCGAAGCCGCACTCAAAAACAGTGAAGAAAGATGGCAGTATGCCTTGGAAGGAAATGGTGACGGAGTTTGGGATTTGAATGCTGAAACTAACGAAGTCTTTTTTTCCCGACGATGGAAAGAAATGTTAGGGTTTGCAGAGCATGAAATTGGAACTACCCTCAGTGAATGGGAACAGCGGGTTCACCCCGATGATAAAGCGAGGGTTTACGAGGAGATTAGCAAGCATTTATCCAGTGAAACCCAACAATATGTCAGTGAATATCGGATTAAGTGCAAGGATGGAACCTACAAGTGGATTTTAGATCGGGGTCAAGTTTCGAGTCGCGCCAAGAATGGTTTTCCCCTACGGATGCTAGGAACTCATACTGATATTACTGAACGCAAGCGTATGGAAGAAGCGCTGCGAGAAAGCGAACAACGCTATCGTTCCGTAATTACAGCGATGGCAGAAGGTATTGTCCTACAGCAATCCGATGGACGCATTATCACCTTTAATGACAGTGCCGAAAGAATTTTAGGGTTAACAGCCGATCAAATGATGGGGGGAACTTCCATCGCTTGGCAGTGGCGAGCGATTCATGAAGATGGCACTTCTTTTCCAGGCGAAACTCACCCCGCCATTGTCACTTTACGCACCGGAAAACCTCAATTTCATGTGATTATGGGAGTTCATAAACCTGATGGCAGCTTGACTTGGATTTCAATCAATTCTCAGCCACTGTTTGAATCCGATGACTCAAAACCATCTGCGGTGGTGACATCATTTACAGATATTACAGACCGCAAACAGGCACAAATTGCCCTGCAACAGCAAACAGAACGGGAACGCATGGTTTATGCGATCGCTCAACATATCCGTAGGTCTTTGGACTTGGATGAAATCTTAAACACAACTGTTGCTGAAGTTCGACATTTTCTGCAAACCGATCGCGTCATCATCTATCGCTTTAACCGTGATTGGAGTGGTGTGATTGTCACAGAGTCTATAGCAGCAGGTTGGCAATCGATTTTGAATATGGAAATTACAGACAGCTATTTTGTCAATATACAGGGACAGTCTTATCCAGAGAGTACGCTCAGAGTTACTCCAGACATCTACACCGCCGGATTTGCCCCTTGTCATGTAGAGTTATTGGAAAAGTTGCAAGTCAGAGCCAAGCTAGTTGTACCAATTTTACAGGGCGATCGCCTTTGGGGCCTTTTGGTTGCTCATCATTGCAGCGCCCCGCGTCAGTGGCAACCTTGGGCAAGCGAACTGCTTCAGCAATTGGCAACACAGGTAGCGATCGCTATTCAGCAATCAGAACTTTATCAACAATTGCAGCGTGCCAACCAGCAGCTTGAAAATATGGTAATGGTGGATGAATTAACTCAAATCGCCAATCGCCGATGTTTTGATCTTAAGCTTAATTCTATCTGGCAATATCTTTTACGAGAACAAGGTTTTATATCACTACTTTTATGTGACATTGATTATTTTAAACAATATAACGATACTTATGGTCATACGACCGGAGATGATTGTTTGCGCTTTATTGCCCAAGCTTTCAAAAAAAGTGTCAAACGTTCTAGAGATTTAGCTGCTCGTTATGGTGGAGAAGAGTTTGTTGTCATCTTGCCTAACACTGCTAGTAATGGGGCTGTTCACGTTGCCCAAGAAATTCATAAAGCTATCCAACAGCTAAATATTCCCCACGCGGCATCGCCTGTGAAGCACCACGTCACTTTGAGTATCGGAATTGCCACAGTGATTCCGACACCGAATATGGCTCCTTTAGATTTGATTGAGGCAGCAGATCAAGCCCTTTATCAAGCCAAAGCAAACGGGCGTAATCGTTCTTGTATAAATAGACTGTCTTAAAGAGTGAGCGATGCCTGCGCTTCTTGCGATCCTACGCTGATCGAGTAATTGTTAATATTTTCTAAAGTTTTTTAACTACTGTCATTTCTTTATTAGTTCTTTATTTTCTGTTTATAAATTAAAGCTGTTGGTAGTTAAGCCAAGAGCAAACTACTTATTTTTGTTTAACTTTTTTAATAAAACAACAATTTTATGACAAACTGCCCTTGCTGTTCTAACCAAATGCTTCGTCACATTCGTTTACAAGAAACCTACTGGTTCTGCCGCCACTGCTGGCAAGAGATGCCTAACCTGAGTTTAGATAAAAGTACTTTAAATTTGACTAGAAAAAACACATTATTAGCCAAAGAACCAATTTCAGTCAACCACAAATTTTTGAAAATGAACGTCATAACAGAGCTTTGTGCCTGAGTGAATCAGGAAGCAAACACTAAACAAGCTACGCTATTGCTTTTAGAGGATGTTTGAAAAGTTTAATTTCCAATACTTTTCAAACATCCTCTTTACTAGCTTTTAATGATTATCTTGTAGCGCTTGTTCATCTACTTTGATTGCTAAACCAGATGGAATTCTAACCACTCGAAATCACGCGAATATTAAATGACTCTTAAACCGTGTAATCAAGTACTCTTGCATCTTAGTTAAGTCTGATATCTTCTTGAGAACAGCTTGATTGTTGTCAGGTAGATTGATGAGTCGAATTAATGGATTTGTCGGGCGACGTAATTTCTTGAAATTCGCCAGTGTTGTAGGTATTGCAGCTACTACTTTTGGTGATAGCTTTTGGAATACAGAGCAAACTGCTGTTGCTGATATTCACCCAGTTAACCCTAATTCAATTAGTCCAAATGAAGCCATCAAACGCTTGCTTGATGGTAATCAAAGATTTATCGATCAAAAACGCCAATATCCCGATCAATCACTAGAACACCTACGATTAGTTGCGAAAGCTCAGTATCCCTTTGCCGCCATATTGGGCTGTGCAGATTCTAGAGTACCCGCAGAAATTGTTTTCGATCGAGGACTTGGAGATTTATTTGTCGTGCGAGTTGCTGGTAATGTTGTCAGTGACACGGTTATAGGTAGTCTGGAATATTCTACAGCAGTATTGGGTTCGCAGTTGATTATGGTTTTGGGTCATAAAAGATGTGGTGCAGTAGCAGAAGCAATCAAAAACGAACCACTTCCGGGCAGAATTGGTTTGATTATTGAGGGTATCAAACCATCTGTAGAAAGGGTAAAGCTCAGAACTGGCGATAATATGCAAGATGCAGTTATAGCCAACATTCAATATCAAACTGAAAAATTGCAAGAAAGCTCAACTATTTTAGCTAAATTGCTTCGTGAAGGTAAACTAAAAATTGTTGGTGCTTGTTACGATATTGATACTGGTAAAGTCAACATTCTTAGTTGAATATCTCCCACATTTCCAGTGTAGGATTCTTACACTATGTTATTGTATTACAATTCATTAAAATCCCTATTATAAATTGAAATAAATCTAGTTTATTTTGATGAATTGCCATTTTTTATTGCAATTCATCAAAATCCTTATATATAAAGATTGTTTTGCTCCTACCTCTTACATATCTCTCAGGAGATAGCTTGCTTGTTAAGCTTATCCGTGGTTTGATTAAAGTACGGTAAATACGTCGGTTTATCGTATTTTGTGACTACTCAATTACCTGAATTAACTTGTCAGCCATAAAATAAATATAAAACTTTCCATGCCTATCCAAACTATTGGTATTTTAAGTCCGGGTGATATGGGACAGGCGATCGCAGCTGTTCTCAATCAACATGGATTGAAAACTATTGCAGCCCTAGACGATCGCAGCGAACGAACTCGGCAATTAGCAGCCGCAGCCAACATCCAAGATGTGGGTTCCCTCAGACAACTGGTAATTGAATCTGATGTGGTGCTGTCAGTTCTAGTCCCCGCAGCGGCTACCCAAGCGGCGAAGCAAGTAGCTGAGGCGATCGCCAATGTTGGTAAACCCATTCTCTACGTTGATTGTAATGCGATCGCACCCCAAAAAGTCATAAATATCGGCCACTTGATTGAATCAGTTGGGGGAACATTTGTAGATGCATCAATTATTGGCCCACCACCGCGAGTTCCCAATCGCACCCGCATCTACACTTCTGGAAAGCAGGCAAATCAACTGCAACAACTGCGCGATCGCGGACTGGATGTACGGGTAATTGGTGATGAAATTGGTCAGGCCTCCGGGTTGAAAATGTCCTACGCAGCACTGACAAAGGGACTTACAGCAATTGGCACAGAATTACTAATTGCAGCCCATCGTTTAGGTTTAGATAAGGAACTATGGGATGAAATATCTAATAGTCAACAAGAACTTGCTAGTATTTTGACGCGTTCCATTCCAACGATGACACCGAAAGCACATCGTTGGGTAGGAGAGATGGAAGAGATTGCAGAAACCTTTAAAGAGTTAGGTATGACAGAGCAGATTTTTTACGGAGCAGCTGACGTTTACCGTTTGGTGAAAGAAACTTCCTTGGGTAAAGAAACACCAGAAAAATCTAATCGCGATCGCCCGTTGGATGAAATCATTACAATCCTTTCTAATGAAGCAAGTGACACTTAATCGTAAAACCTGAGAATTTATGACTCAAGAGCAATGGACGGCGGTCGATCGTTACTTTACCGATCTGCTTGTGCCGTCCGACCCCGCGCTGGATCAAGCCCTCCAAACCAGTGCCGCCGCCGGACTACCCCCGCACAACGTTTCGCCAAACCAAGGCAAACTATTGTTACTATTGGCGCAAATCCAAGGAGCGCAAAGCATTTTAGAGATTGGCACACTGGGCGGCTACAGTACGATCTGGCTAGCACGGGCGTTACCCAGCAATGGCCGCCTCATCACACTGGAAGCTGCCCCAAAGCACGCCGAAGTTGCCCGCGCTAATATCGCTCACGCTGGTCTGTCTGAAGTTGTTGACCTCCGCCTCGGACAAGCGCTCTCTACACTGCCACAAATTGCCGCCGAAGGTCACACATTTGACTTAATCTTTATCGACGCTGATAAGCCAAGTAATCCTGATTACTTCGCGTGGGCGCTCAAGCTTTCCCGTCCCGGCAGCCTGATTATCGCTGATAATGTTGTGCGTAACGGAGCGGTGATTGATTCCAGTAGCAACGATCCTAGCGTTCAGGGGGTGCGTTGCTTCAACGAACTGCTTGCTTCTGAGCCACGCGTCAACGCCACGGCAATCCAGACTGTGGGTAGCAAAGGATATGACGGCTTTGCGATCGCGATCGTCATGGCTGACCAATAGCCAATATACCTGCCTTGCAAATAGTGTTGGCGATATTTGAGTCGATCTACACTAACGCAAACTCATGAAAATTTAGAAAAACTTAAAGCTTGTAAAAAATAAACCCAGCAGGGACTATATAACAAGTCCCCCTGCCAGGAAGGTATAGTATATTCTGGCCATGTTTGATTAGATTAGCGCTTATTTATAAAAAATAATTGCGTATCCTTAAATACAATAACTAAATACTTCGTAAAACACAGTTAAGAAAAGTTATTAAATAGGTTAATTTACAATTAAAATCCAATACGCTTGGGTTAAGAGTTCTTCACTCTAGTTGAGTTAGTAAAGGCTTAACAAACTCTCTAGATGTAAACAGAAACATAAACTGTAAGACTTTAAATATTTAGTGAAATTAAATATGCATTATCCAGAACCTTAGTAGAAACGTACTATTGCTACGTCTCTACATTTTTTCTACCAAATGTCTCTTGAGTAGAGTAAGTGGCAGAGGTAAGCTTTTTGAGAATGGGATGAGATAGATTACTTTTATGTTCGTCGATTAACTAGGGTAGCGCTAGCTTGGTCAACAGGCATTAGCACAACTTCATTAATATTGACATGGGGCGATCGCGTCACACAGAAAAATATCACATCAGCCACATCATCTGCTGTTAGGGGTGTAACTCCCTGATAGACTTTGTTGGCGCGTTCAGTATTTCCGTGAAAGCGTACCTCGCTAAATTCCGTTTCTACCATACCAGGATCGACAGAAGTTACACGGACTTGCGTACCCAACAGGTCTTGTTTTAAACCTTCAGAGATTGCTCTGACAGCAGCTTTGGTAGCACAGTAGACATTGCCACCGGGATAGGTTTGATGTCCAGCGATGGAACCTAAATTTACCACATGACCGCGATCGCGGCTTACCATTCCCGGAACGACATAGCGGGAGACATAAAGTAAACCCTTAACGTTAGTATCAATCATGTCTTCCCAGTCTTGAAAGCTGCCTTCGTGTAACTTATCTAAACCACGACTCAAGCCAGCATTATTAATGAGAATGTCGATGTCAGACCAGGCAGGGGGTAGAGTCGCAATGGCAGATTCAACAGCATGGCGATCGCGCACATCTAGCTGTAATAAATGAATTTCAGTACTAAAATCTTTACTCAGAGTATTTGCTAGCTGCTGCAAACGTTCTAACCTTCGTGCTGCTAAAATCAGTTTTGCACCCGCACCAGCAAAGATTTTTGCACAAGCAGTACCGATACCACTACTTGCACCAGTGATCAAAATGATTTGATTTTGTAGGGAAGTCATTAGGATAGTTAGGAGTGAAAAGTTAACAAGGATAGTTAGGAGTGAGGAGTTAACAGTTATGAATTATGAATTAGCTACAAGTTTGATCGTTCATAATTTATCATCAATCGGTCTATAACTCCTACCTCCCAACTCCTACCTCCCAACTCCTAACTCCAAACTCCTAACTCCTAACTTCTAACTACTTCTTCACCACTTGCAGGCGCTGAGTTACCATTGTCATCCCATTACCTCGCAGGATGACAGCAGAAATCCATTGGCTACCTGGGGTAGATGGTGCTTGTCCTACTTTAAACAATCCGCCAGATGTCAGTAATTCCAAATCGACGGGTGTAGGATTAAGAAATTTATCTGGTTGGATAGATTCTTCTAAGGCCGTTCCTAGTAAAAAATCATCACCAAGTGGCTGTTGAACGATCGCATCAAAATTATACTTCTGACCGACTTGCACTTGCTGGGGCAATTTAATATCAATTTGGGGCGGATTACTACCAGAAGTAAGCAGGGTGCGTTCTGACAAAATATCTTGGCGGACTATTTTTCCGCCTTCAATGCGCTGACGCGATCTAATTGTGGCATTGAGAGCTAACTTATTACCGTTACCAGAGGGTAAGCCAGTTATTTTTGTTTCTGTTTCAGCAATAATCCCGTTGGCTTCAGGTTTGGAAGATAGCAGTTTCGTGCTGTATTGCAATTTCGGATATCGTTGCCAAAGTGAAGTCAAAGACTTTTCCAGGGTTTGGAGGTTTAATCCATCGCCATGAGTGAAATTGGGACTGTAAAATTGCAACACCCCTCTGACATCGCCTCGGCTGGCGGCGGTATCAACTTGTGTCAACAGGTTTGTCAAAGCAGCTGGTGCATTTTGGGCTGTTGTGGCTTGGGATAATTGCTGTGGTGTCGTCGCCTGAGTACGTTGCCAACCAGTTGTTAAACCAATAGTCAGCAGAAACGAAACTAGCCAGATATTTGCTGGAAATTTGAGTTGTCGTCTCACTAAGGCGGTAATAATGTTAGTCATGGGTAAGAGTTTACTGATTTGATCAGAGAAAGTAAGCAAATTGTTTTATCTTAGTTAAGCTAGACGCTAAACGGTAGAGGTTTGATGGCAAACGCACCGATACGATTATTAATAGCTGCCAGTGGGACTGGTGGACATTTGTTTCCAGCGATCGCCCTGGCACAAAAACTTCCAGATTATCAAATAGAATGGCTGGGAGTACCCGATCGGCTAGAAACTCAACTTGTCCCGAAACAGTATCCCTTGAATACTATTGCAGTTGAAGGGTTTCAGCAAGGGTTTGGAGTTTCCTCGATTCGCATTTTGGGTAAACTCGCCCTTTCGATTCTAGAAGTCAGACGAATTCTCAAACAGGGAAATTTTCAAGGGGTGTTTACCACAGGGGGTTACATTGCGGGGCCAGCCGTCATTGCGGCGCGTTCTCTCGGTTTACCTGTGATTTTTCACGAATCTAACGCTTTACCCGGTAAAGTAACTCGCTTTTTTGGCCCTTGGTGTAGTGCGGTAGCCTTGGGATTTGAAGTAGCTGCTAAGTATTTGCCTCGTGCCAAAAATGTCTATGTTGGTACTCCCGTGCGATCGCAATTTCTTGATGGGGCAATTAATGCGCCACTGGATTTAGCTATTCCTGATGGTGTGCCTTTAATTGTTGTTTTTGGCGGTAGCCAGGGTGCAGTTGCAATCAATAACTTGGTGCGCGAATCTGCAAAAGCTTGGTTTGATGCTGGTGTTTATGTAGTACATTTAACTGGCGATCGCGATCCCCAAGCAGATAGTCTCAAACATCCACAGTACATAGCCTTACCTTTTTACAACAATATGGCAGCGTTATTGCAACGAGCAACTCTTGCCATTAGTCGTTCTGGCGCAGGTAGCTTAACAGAATTAGCAGTGTGTGGAACGCCAGCGATTTTGATTCCTTACCCCTTTGCCGCAGAAGACCATCAGTCTTACAATGCAGACGTATTTACTTCATCGGGTGCAGCGTTAACACTGAAGCAATCTGAGTTGACGACTGAAGTATTGCAAAATAATGTGTTGAATTTATTGCAGTCACCGCAAGAGTTAGCAAACATGGGGGAAAAAGCAAAAGCGATCGCAGTTCCTGATAGTGCCGAAAAATTGACGCAGTTAGTGCGTGAGGTGATAGAAACATAACGTTGATTATTGAGCAATAGAGAATATGTTATTTAGCAAAAAACTTCGCTTTACAGTGGGTTGTGCTGCCTTGTTACTTGTCAGTTTAGCAAGTAGTTATTTATATACCCACTCAAAAACTAAACAGTCATTTACTCAACAAGAAAATTCTGCTCTACTTCAATCGCAGATTTCTATGACCTCAAATAAAGATAGCGATCGACTTAACTCCAAGTCTCAAAATGCTTTTACATCTCGACAGAATTTGTTAGCGGCATCTACACCCTATTCAGTTGTTGATGAGTTCAAAAAATATAAATTTAACATTAATGGTAGCCAGATTGCGACTCCAGGAAAACTGCCAAATACTAAGGTTAAATTTAATCAAGGAGATTTATTAACCGTTCTCGTTAATACTAGAAAATATTTTCAAGATTATGCTTCAGAAGACCCAGATATTATGCGTACAGGAGTGCTTGCTACACAAGGAGTTACTGTAGCAGATGTCCTTAAGACTTTGGATTTCATGATTGCTGTTTTGAAAGAAGATATTGCTAATAATCGGGCTACTCGTTTACAAGACTCTCAATTTATTAATACCAATTTTCGAGTCATTAAATGGTCTGCCTACAATCCCAAAGCTAAACAGCAAAAACAATTACGAATCACCAAATATGCTGTATTTACTCACCCTGGCTCCCGCAAGAAAACCTCTACTTTTAACATACCAATTTATAGCTTAAAAAGCAACTCTAATAACGATGATAAGTTTTACACTCGATACACAAAGCAAGATGTTTTATCTGGTATTTATGAACCAGGTGGTCGAGAATTTGGAAAAGTTAATACTCTTGCTTATCTAACCAGAAATGGCTTAGAAGAAGCAATTATGGAAGGAACAATCCTGATTAATTTTACAGATGGTTATAAGGCATTTTTTAATGTAGATAGAAACAATGGAATAGCTTATATCCGTGGATTAAAGGCAACAGCACAAAAGCGTTATTGGTATTTTAGAGAAGTTGATGCTATTAAAGGCTATGGATACAAAATAGATGCAAAAATTTCTATCAAACCCGGAGTTACTTTTGCTGGAGATGTTTTAAATATCGGTTTAGGTAAAGTGATTGTGATTGAGCATACTCAAGGTGGTCGCAAACATCTGCAAATGGGAGTCATCGCCGATACAGGCGGAGCATTTTTACCCAATCTTTATCAGCTCGATTTTTTGGCAGGTATTTTTAAGAATAAAACAGAATTTGGGCAGAATATCAGACAAATACCGGACTATGCTACGGCATATTTTTTAGTCAAGAAGTAATGCATTGACCAAAGAGGGGGGAAAGGGAAAAGGTTAAAGGGAAAGGAAAAAGATGTATTTCGAGATACGTAGTACGAGAAATACAGCCTCCTCGCCTCATATCAAGCCCCTAACTTTAGTTATGGGGTTCCCTTTTCCCTTTCCCAATAAAGATGCATCCCTGCCCGAAGGGCTTGACCTGATGTCAAAAATTTATGCACGGGTTAACAATTCTAAGTTGTGGCCATCGGAGTCATAGAAATAGAAGCCACGGCCTTCCTTTCTGTGGTTAATTTGTCCTTTCTTGTGATGCATGGGGTCGCTGCTGTATTCAATACCTGCTTCTTTGATGCGTGCAAAAATTGCATCAAATTCTTCATCACTAACGTGGAACGCATAATGATGTGGCTCGAACCCTTCAGCGTCGGCGAAGTCAAGCGTTAATGCATCATTTATATGTACAGCAGCGAAGTGACCAATGGGATGCTCGACCTCTAAACCGAAAATTTTTGCAAAGAACCTCGCGGATGCTTCTTTGTCATGTGCGGGCACTATGGTGTGATTTAAAGTAATTGTCATGTCACACCTTCCCTCCTAATTTTGGTAATAATCCATATCAACTCTGGATTTCAGAGTCGATAACAACAATGTTCTTAATCTATTTTATCTTTTCAGAGCTAACACCAGAGTAAATATATCTAAATCCTGCGTTCAACAATATTGTGAACAACTGCAAACACTAAAGCTCAAGCTTAAATAAGCAAACCTGATAACTCATATCAGATTTGCTGTAGTAATAAAACTTGATTAATTTTTGTAAAGCAGTGTAAAGTAGTTTCACAGGCAAAAACGAAACCGCCTGATTCATAAACAACCGCAATCATAAAACCATGACAACAACCTTACAACAGCGCCAAAGCGCCAATGTATGGGATCGATTCTGCGAATGGATCACCAGCACCAATAACCGGATCTACATCGGTTGGTTCGGCGTAGTAATGATCCCAACCTTGCTAGCCGCCACCGCTTGCTTCGTAATCGCCTTCATCGCTGCACCTCCAGTAGACATCGATGGCATCCGCGAACCAGTAGCAGGTTCGTTGATTTACGGAAACAACATTATCTCCGGTGCAGTAGTACCTTCCTCCAACGCCATCGGTTTGCACTTCTACCCAATTTGGGAAGCAGCTTCCTTAGATGAGTGGTTGTACAACGGTGGTCCCTACCAGTTGGTAATCTTCCACTTCCTGATTGGCGTATTCTGCTACATGGGTCGTGAATGGGAACTATCCTACCGCTTAGGTATGCGCCCTTGGATTGCAATAGCATATTCTGCTCCTGTTGCAGCAGCAAGTGCAGTATTCTTGGTATACCCCATCGGACAAGGATCATTTAGCGATGGTATGCCTTTGGGAATCAGCGGAACATTCAACTTCATGATCGTGTTCCAAGCAGAACACAACATCTTGATGCACCCCTTCCACCAATTAGGTGTAGCTGGTGTATTCGGCGGAAGCTTGTTCTCTGCAATGCACGGTTCTTTGGTAACTTCTTCCTTGGTTCGTGAAACAACTGAAACCGAATCTCAAAACTACGGTTACAAGTTCGGTCAAGAAGAAGAAACCTACAACATCGTTGCGGCTCACGGCTACTTCGGTCGTCTAATCTTCCAATACGCTTCTTTCAACAACAGCCGTTGTTTGCACTTCTTCCTCGCAGCATGGCCTGTAATCGGCATCTGGTTCACCGCCTTGGGTGTAAGCACAATGGCGTTCAACTTGAACGGTTTCAACTTCAACCAATCAATCATTGATTCTGAAGGTCGTGTGATTTCAACTTGGGCGGATGTGATTAACCGCGCTAACCTGGGTATGGAAGTAATGCACGAGCGTAACGCTCACAACTTCCCTCTGGATTTGGCTGCTGGCGATTCTGCTCCTGTAGCTCTTACCGCTCCTGCTATCAACGGTTAATTATAATCTGAGATACGCTCTTCACGATTCTCTATAAATAAAAGACGCTCTCCCGAAAGGGGGGGCGTTTTTGCATTGGGTTAATTGCTACTACTGGCGTGGCATTGCACACTTTTTTGAAGTGCAAAAATGACTTTTATCGATGAGAACTTAGGAAATAATTATCAAAAAGTAAATTTTACAGTCAATAACGGTTCAGAACGGGTAATAATTGCTAGCAGCGCAAATAATTGCCTTAAAGCTCAAATATCAAGGAGAAGCCAAGAATGATTTTACATCGCGGGCGTAGGGTAGTAGCCGCTTTGTTGCTGTCGGTAGTACTACTGACAACAGCCTGTAGTCCAAAAACACCTGGACGTTTTGACCAGGCACAAAAAGAAAGCACTCAACAAAAAAGCGGTCAATCGGTAGCTAAAACCGCAACTCAGGGTAGCGAATTTAATAAACTTTTTCCGAAAGCTGGTGATGGCTACCAACGCGTCTATACCCAAGAGAAAAAAGGCTTTGCGGAAGCGAAGTTGAAGAAAGGCGGTAAAGAAATAGCGGTGCTGTCTATTTCTGATACTACTAGCACACCCAGTGCAGCAGCAAAGTTCTCGAAAAGCACTAAAAAAATTGGCGGTTATCCTGCAATAGAAGTTGGTAAAACGCAAACTGCAATTTTGGTAGGCAAGTACCAAGTAAAAGCACTTTCTCGCGATCCGTCATTTACAGCTAGCGATCGCGAAGATTGGCTAGAGAAGTTTAATCTTAATGGTTTGGCTAGACTGAAATGATTTGCACTCCTAACATTCAGATAATAAAACCTAAATAAGGAGATTTTTGTGAGTAAATCGATTGTTGAGTTAGTCGATCAATTGCCAACTGGCGGCTTGACTGTTTCTATGTTGAAGTCTCTCGATTTTGTTGCTCCTGGAGAGTGGCAAAATACCGTTGGCTTTGTCAACACTATTAAGAAAGTCACTGGGGAAGACGACGAAGATTTAATTCAGCAAATTGGCGAACGAGCGATTTATCTATTCAATGATAAATCCCAAGGATACCAAACAGCCTTGTGGTTATATCAAACTGTTGATAATACAGATAAAGCCCTTGGTGCAGCAGCTTTAGCCAACAAAGTCGGCGAAAAAATTCCTTTGTTAGGTTTTTTAAACTCTGTTACTCCCAAACCTGATAAAGCCCAAACTATCGATCTGACATTAAAATTAGTGGCTGAGTTAGTAGCCTTCTGTCAAATTAACGGCATTCCGGGAGACAGTATTGGGGATTTTGTCGCCTCTTTAGGAGAGTACAGTGGTGAGTCGCTGATCCGCATGGTGGCGTTAGTTTGCGTTGATGGTTTGATACCTTTGGGCCCAGATTTTATCAGCAAAGCGATATCTGGGCTTAATCAAACAAATCCACAGGAGTTAGAACAAAACTCAACTTTCCAAAATATCAAAGATGTGATTCCAGGGAGCAATGCTGGCAGTAAACTTAACTTTATCGGTGAAAGCTTTGACTCTGTGAAAGGTTGGATGAGTGGGTTAGTTAGCGCCAATAATTTAACGCCGCAAAAGGTTGTCCACAACTTGCAAAGTTTTACCGATATTGCTGATGACAAGTTGGACTACCTCGCAGCATTCCTAGATGTAGCAACAAATTATTATGAGCATACTGGCACGCAAACTTTAGCACATCGCTTGATTGAACGCGCGGTAGCTGAGATTTAGGTTGATGAAAAGTGGAGACTGGGAAGATTTCCCAATCTCCAATTCCTATTGAGGTAAATGCAAATCTGCTGCGATCGCATATAAGTAAGGTTGAAAAATAGCCAAGTTCTCTAGTTTATCAAACTTACCTGTTTGCGTACCCGTGTCAAATGCAGTAGTCATTACGTAAAGTTTAGTACCATCAAAGGCAACATGACCGATATGTTGCTCTTGTACTCCACCTTGTCGCTTAAGTCCGGCGAACCCATAACGGATTCCCTGAAGCTTACCAATGGGTACTGGTTGCGGTGGGTAGGCTGAGAAAATAATCTCTTTTCCATATTCACCCTGACGATCTTTGGCTAACGCAGCGTAGCGATCTGCAACCCAAGTTTTAAGTACTGGTAATAACTGGGTTTGGTACTTGGGACTTTGGTAGTCTACTAAAGAAGCAGTTGGAATACCAGCTGCTAAGAGTTTCTTTCGGAAATCCTCATTGTTTGCTAGTGGGTAAATGTTAATCTCAACTGTACCCAAACGTTTTCCTTTGGAGGAGACACACAACAGGGGTGCATTTCCTTCACAGGGATAAATTTGCCAGTTAGTTGGAGCAGCAGTACTTCCCAGGATTTTCTGCCAGATATTTTCTTGATTAGAGTTGAGAAGTTTGGCAACGGTAGGAGTTTTTACTACTTTGGGTGGAGAAAATTGGGGTAAAAAAAATTTGGCTACCACCGGTATTGACACCAGCAAAATAGAACCTAGTAATAAATGATAAAGTCGTAACATTTTTTCAAAATCCAGAGCCAGGGATTGCAGACTAACGATATCTACAATACTTTATGGATCTCTGCTTCGGGAGAGTTTCTGGCTATGATGTATATCTAAGAACATCAATCAAGTTGTTCTTAGATTACATCTTATGGTTTATTGCCTAAGTTGACACATTAAGCAATGCTGTACTCCTAGAAATAATTTGTATTGCTTTCAATGGTTTCAGGCATTTAATCTTCGTCAAGGGCTGGGAAAGCTTCTTCAAGCTGCCACAACCGATCTTTATTTTCAACGAACCAAATACGAGTTTCTGGAGTTAATTTACTCCAAATGTCTTCAACCGGGATGTGAGGAGATGCATACTGATAATGCTGACCAAGTGATTTGAGATTGTCCGCTACATCACGGGGAATTCCAAATTGTTCCCAGTCAACTATTATATGTCTTCCCGAAACTCCGGCTGTGGGGTCGAAAACCAATTGTGCCGATCTGATTAAATCAGCAAAGTGTTTCGGTTTGAGTTTGGTGATCTCCTGAATTTGGAGTGATTCGTTATGCTCTTGAGACATGATCGCCGCAGTAGTAAAGATTAGTGATTCAGTTGAATTTACTGCCAGAGATTTTTATCCCAATATTTTTACTTTAGCGCAGAGCCATTAACTCGATCGCGACTTAACGACATAAGAAGTTTGAGCAAATCGTTTCAGGTAAACAAATTTACCACACATCTATCAGTACAATGTCTAAATTAGTAATGAAGAAGAATTCAGAAGTCAGAATTCAGGAATCAGCAATCTTTCAATCAGGGATTGGGACTCACGACTGAATTGTTGCACCACCAAATCGTAGATTTGGAGGGGGTTTTAAACCCGTTTATTCATTCACTTTTTTGTTCAGAATTCAATTCTGAATTCTGGCGACTGACTCCTGAATTCTGTTTGATGAATGTGTACTGAGTTTTTTTCACGCCATCAAATACGAGTCCTATAGTACCTATTTTAGTGACGAGTGTAGGAATGCTCAAAGTGAGTTTTGAGTGTATGAACCATAACAGAGATGACAATTGCTGCTATGGAAACTGATATTGCTGCGATTTTGATTCTAGAATCATCTGCAAGTATCGCTATAGCAAATAAAGCGATCGCTACTCCAACACAACTTTGTTTGACCCTATTTGTCACTTGATAAGCTCGATTGCAAGAACTACAAATAAGAGTGTGTCGCGAAAATCTGTCGAGCAAAATTGGTTTTGAATTCAACTCGTCATTCTCAACATTTTTAAATGTTGAATAGCCTTGATAAAAAGGCAAAGATGAGCCAAATTTATCTAGCCACTTCCGGAACTCAATCACTAATGTGTCAGATGTTTTCAGCGGCAAATATAATTCTTTGAGACTTCTTCCCAAGCGCTCAATTTCTGCTTGTTGTCCCGCAATCAGAGGCAAATCCTGCTCCAATATTTTGTTCGTATTCAAGTGATCGAGCCAGCGCGGCCTCAGCTTGACTCCCCAAGTCATGAAATTACGATAACCTCTAGCTAAAAGACGACATCGCCCTTTACCTAAAGGAATTGAATACAAAGCTAGTCCAAATGTCCAATCTTTTTTTTCAATATAAGCAGTATTCAGTACAAGACTTGGAGCAACAAAATCAATATATTTCCAGGCTTCATTTGATTTGTTAGCTCCCCGCCACCTGCCTTTAACTCCCTGAACCGAATTCTCTAGCACTTCCATTTCTAGCGGTTGGGCATTTTTCCGATTACCACCCCCTCTAGTGCCATTATGGCTAATAGCAACATGAGCAGGATCGATGACATTTTCGACTAGATATGTTTGGTCATAAGGCAGATCCAATATAAAATCTGCACACACAAATCCTGACTTGTCTAAATCTGGCAGAATTGGAATAATTTCATCAACAGCAGTTTCTTTTTCGCCAGCCCATACCCAAATCATGCCTTGGCGTTCCACAACTTTAAAAGATGGCACGCAAGCATTGACTGGAATTTTTGCATCTGTTGCTAATTGGGGAATGTGCAGACATTCACCATCACTGCCAAACTGCCAACCGTGATACAAGCACTCAATTTTGCCGTCAATAATTTGTCCTTCAGAAAGTTTAGCTGTACGATGAGGACAACGATCTGCTAAACAAATCAATTGTCCATCTTTGTCTTTAAACAAAACCAAAGGTTCATCGTACAAGGAAAAGCCATGAGGGCGGTCAGCAGGTAAGTCTTTGACGAAAGTGACGGGATACCAGCATTGCCTCCAGTTAAATTCCTGCTTTTCTTCTAGTTTTTCAAAGGTAGAAGTTGGTGGTGTCGCCTGTAGTGTTTCTGTTTGTAATGACATAGTTTTCTCCAGGTTTCTATTATTTTATACTTTTGGATTAGCAAATATTTAGTCCCAGAGATAGAACATTTCTAGAGTGGAACTTCAAAAAATAGGACTTACGCAAAAAAGCTCTTTAACTCTTATTCCTCTGCGTTCTCTGTGGTTTGATTTTGCATGACCTGTGCGTAAGTCCTAAAAATAACCATGAGAAAGCATTCAAGCATTTTGAGTCAGTCAAAGGTCGTTTTGCTTGCGGAAAACACTAAAATGAGTAAGCAAACTGGGGTTTGAGTAAGTCAAAGCTTCTTTTACTTGCGGAAAACACCAAAATGAGTAAGCAAACTGGGGTTTGAGTAAGTCAAAGCTTCTTTTACTTGCGGAAAACACTAAAATGAGAAAGCAAACTGGGGTTTGAGTAAGTCAAAGCTTCTTTTGCTTGCGGAAAACACCAAAATGAGTAAGCAAAAACAGCTTTTGAGTAAGTCAAAGGTCATTTTGAGAAAGCATTTAAGTATTTTGAGAAAGTAAACTAGGTATTTTTATAAAGAAATGAGGCTTTTTGATAAAGTAATCAGCAAATATACTTAACGATTAAAAATCGCGTTTGCACAAATGAAGTCGGCAATCAAATAACTTAATAACTTTTCTATAAGTTTCTCTTTCTAGAAGGATTGCCTCAGCTACTCATCTTCGATTAGAACTGTAACAGCAGCGATCGCAATCAACATTTCGTCATTTTTATCGTTGAGTTCGGGAATCGCTCGCCCTTGAACGATCATCCCCCCAGATTCTACGGTGAGAGTTTTTCGCCCAAATGGTAATACAGCGAGTACTTCTTCTTCTCTAACTTGTTCGGGATATGGTACTGCCACCTGAACCTCTATAATCATTTGATTGGGATGATTTAAACCTGCGACTTCCCAAACACCAGGTAAGGCATTGTGAGCGATCGCATTACGTACTGCCCTAGATGCTGCTACTGTTGGTTCTTGTCCGTGTTGATCGATTCCCATCCCCATCTCGATAATCAAGCGTTTACGCGCCATTGCTAACTCCGGTAAATCTTGCATCTTGACACTAAAAAAGGCAGAAGTTAGAGAAGCTACTGGGAAAAAGACCTTGCTACTTACTGCATCCTCCTGCCTCTGCCTTACACCATACGTTGCAAGCGACTCAGACGCTCTGAGTAACTTTTCATTACCTGTAGAGCAAACACAGGTGTTTCTTGAACGGCAAAGAGAAACCCTTGCTCATCAAGGAAACCCAGCTTGGTATCCACCTTGGCAATAGCTGCGTAAGTTCTACTTTTTACTCCTACAAGTACCCCTGCACCAAAAATTTCGCCTGTTTCAATGGTTTCTACAATCTTGCCATTGACTAATATATTTACCTCTCCTTGGATAATTCCATACATTTCATCACCAGACTGTCCTTCTTCAAAGATGACTTGGCCTGCTGAAAATACTTTAGGGTCGGGTTGTTTTTGAAATATACTGACTGTAACTACAGGATTTAGCATTAGAGCAACCCCAAAATTCTTTGTTTTTAGACGAAATCTTTAGATAGCTTTGGGCGAACCCAGAAAAGTATACTACTTTCTGCTGATAAACTCTCAATCTCCGCAAAATTCCTGATTACTCGCCTAATCGCCTAGAAACCTCTCCCTGGTTTTACTACATAAAACCGTTCCTCTCGTTTGTCAAAGAGGGCTACGGTGTACACACATCTCTAAAAATCCTACCCACCCAATATTTCTGTTCAAGTGAAAGTCCCACGCTGAGGAAATATCCCGCCCTGAACTAAAGTTCCGGGCTGATAAGCCAAAGTCCTCTAAAAGAGGACTAAACAAGAAATTTAGTTTAGTCTTCTTTTAGAGGACTTTGGTTATGAGACTCGGAATTTATTCCGAGGCGGGATAGATACACTGCACTAACACTTGTGTGTACACCGTAGTTTGGAGAGGGACTGGGGGAGAGGTTAAATAATACTTATCAAACTCACATTCAAAAAATTTGGTTTTGATCCCATCTTCTATAATTAGTAAAACCTGCACACCTAATTTTAGGCATGAGACTGTGACCGAATCAGGAAGTTACAAAGATACTGTAAACCTACCCAAGACTAATTTTGATATGCGGGCAAACGCAATCAAGCGTGAGCCTGAAATCCAAAAATTTTGGAAAGAAAATAAAATTTACGATCGCCTCTTTGAAAATAACCCCGGCGAATTATTTATACTGCACGATGGGCCTCCCTACGCTAATGGCTCACTCCATATTGGTCATGCCTTAAATAAAATTCTCAAAGATATTATTAACCGCTACCAAATGTTACAAGGGCGTAAAGTTCGCTACGTTCCTGGTTGGGATTGTCACGGATTGCCGATTGAGTTGAAAGTTTTGCAGAATATGAAGTCAGCAGAACGGCAAAACTTAACATCTTTACAACTGCGGCAAAAAGCGGAAGAATTTGCCTTAGCTACGATAAACGACCAGCGCCAAAATTTTCAACGCTACGGTATTTGGGGTGATTGGAACCACCCTTATCTAACTCTGAAGCCGGCTTATGAAGCGGCTCAAATTGGCGTGTTTGGTCAGATGTTCTTAAAAGGCTATATCTATCGCGGTTTAAAACCGGTTCACTGGAGTCCCAGTTCTCATACCGCTTTGGCTGAAGCTGAGTTGGAATATCCTGAAGGTCACGTTTCCCGCAGTATCTATGCAGCTTTTGCAGTTACAAGTTTGGCGGAAACTGTAAAACCACTGTTGGCGGAATATCAGTCAGATTTAGGTGTGGCTATCTGGACGACTACACCTTGGACAATTCCGGGGAATTTGGCTGTGGCGGTAAATGCAGATTTAAATTATGCAGTCGTGGAAGTTTCCCACCCAGAGGGAGAGCAAGAGAGTAATTTCAAATACCTCATCGTTGCTGCTGATTTAGTGGAACGTTTATCTTCAACCTTGGGAGTTAAGTTAACTGTAAAAGCCACGTTCAAGGGGAATGATTTAGAACATACTACTTACCGTCATCCTCTATATGACCGGGAAAGTCCGATTGTGGTAGGTGGTGATTACATCACTACTGAATCGGGTACTGGGTTGGTACATACTGCTCCCGGTCATGGTCAAGAAGACTACATTGTTGGTCAACGCTACGGTTTGCCCATCCTTGCACCAGTGGATGACAATGGCAACTTTACCGAAGAAGCAGGACAATTTGCTGGGTTGAATGTGTTGGGTGATGGGAATCAAGCGGTAATTGATGCAATGGCTGCGGCTGGTTCTTTGTTGAAAGAAGAACCATACCCCCATAAGTACCCTTATGATTGGCGGACGAAAAAGCCAACGATTTTCCGCGCCACTGAACAATGGTTTGCTTCCGTGGAAGGATTTCGGGAAGAAGCACTAAAGGCGATCGCCACGGTAAAATGGATTCCAGCCCAAGGTGAAAATCGGATCACGCCAATGGTAGCGGAACGTTCCGATTGGTGTATTTCGCGTCAACGCGTTTGGGGTGTACCCATTCCCGTTTTCTACGATGAAGCCACGGGAGAACCATTGCTGAATGAAGAAATTATCAACCACGTCCAAGGAATCATCGCTGAAAAAGGTTCCGATGCTTGGTGGGAACTTTCAATTGAGGAATTATTACCCGAATCTTATCGTAATAATGGCAAGTCGTACCGCAGAGGTACAGACACAATGGATGTATGGTTTGATTCTGGCTCATCTTGGGCGGCTGTCGTCCAACAGCGTCCAGAGTTACGCTATCCTGCTGATATATATTTAGAAGGTTCTGACCAACATCGCGGTTGGTTTCAATCCAGCTTGCTTACCAGCGTAGCGGTAAATGACATTGCGCCTTACAAAACTGTTTTAACTCACGGCTTCACTTTGGACGAACAAGGCCGAAAGATGAGTAAGTCAGAAGGAAATGTAATCGATCCAAATACAATCATTGAAGGCGGAAAAAATCAAAAAGTAGAACCACCATACGGTGCAGATGTATTGCGATTGTGGGTATCATCGGTTGACTATTCCGGTGATGTCCGCATTGGCAAAAACATCATTAAGCAAATGAATGATGTCAGAGGCAAAATTCGCAATACGGCACGGTTTTTGTTGGGTAGCTTGGATGATTTCGACCCGGAAAAAGATGCAGTTTCTTTTGAGGAATTGCCAGAACTTGACCGTTATATGCTGCACCGCATCACCGAAGTATTTGAGGAAGTCACTCAAGCCTTTGACAATTTCCAATTCTTCCGCTTTTTCCAGACAGTGCAGAATTTCTGCGTGGTGGATTTATCCAACTTTTATTTAGATGTAGCCAAAGATAGATTGTACATCAGTGCAAAAGATGCTTTCCGCCGTCGCAGTTGTCAAACGGTGCTGAAAGTAGCTTTAGATAATTTAGCACGAGCGATCGCACCAGTGTTATCTCACACTGCCGAAGATATCTGGCAATATCTCCCATACAAAACACCTTACAAATCGGTATTTGAAGCCGGTTGGGTACAGATAGAGGAAAAATGGCGTAATCCAGAGTTAGCAGAATTTTGGTCAGTGCTGCGACAACTCCGCACCGATGTGAATAAAGTGTTGGAACAAGCCAGGATTGAAAAACTCATTGGTTCTTCCCTAGAAGCGAAAGCTTTGATTCATATACCTGACAAACAATTAGGTGATGCTATCAAAGCCTTTAACCCGGTTAAGGGTAACGGGATTGACGAACTGCGGTATTTATTGCTGACTTCCCAAGTGGAATTATTAGATTCTGCTGAGGGGTTGCAACAATTGAAATATACAGCGCAGACGGAAGACTGGGGAATTGGGGTAACGAATGCAGACGGGGAAAAATGCGATCGCTGTTGGAACTACTCTATTCATGTGGGAGAATCAGCAGAACACCCCTTAATTTGTGAACGGTGTGTTGCAGCCTTAGCTGGAGAGTTTTAAAAGCAAAAATTCCCCGCCACTAGCAAACTACAAATGGCTAAATGCACTGGCAGCAATTTTCTTTTACATGAAGTACAAAACTACAGGATTTGAGGCAAAAGACAGAAACAAGGAAGTAGAAACTCTTGATGTTTGATGCATTAATCCTGCATTTTGTACCTCATTTACTGGAAACTGCAAGAATTTGAAGAAGAATTCAGAAGTCAGAATTCAGGAGTCAGAACAAGAAAGTAGGGATTCAGACCTGCCACTTTCTTGTTGACCGCTAAATCGTTCGCGCAGCGTTTCTGAAAGAAAAGATTTAGCGGGGGTCTTAAACCCACTTATTCATCCGCCACTCGCACAGAATTCATACTGATACCAATTCTGTATGAAGATGCGCCAAACTACGTCAAACTTATAGATAGGTACA